>NZ_JASCOY010000097.1:0-16391 GCF_029960075.1 Pseudomonas sp. PS02290 | reverse complement strand
CTGCATCCGGATCCACCTGGGCCTTGCCGGCCGCTTTCAACTGGCGCGCTAGTCTTGGAGTAACTACAAAATCTGACGCGCTAGGTTTGCGTAGCCGGCGCGCCTGCTCTTCGCGAGGTGCTGCAAGAAATGACAGCGCCAGATCCTGCCACAGCTCCTGGATCTGCTTGTAGCCATGATCCTTCATCGCAAGCGTCATGCCCGACCGAGTGCCCACTGGAACATCGACCTCCAGAGTTTGGATCCCGAGCTTTTCCTTCTCCTCTTTCTGGCGCCGACGGTAGTCCGCCGAGTGCTTCGCCGCTGCTGTCTTTTCCATCGGGTGGATCTCCGATCTGTTGGGCGGGTAGGTTTAGCCAGGTCTGGCGCCGACGCTGATTGGCGCACTTGAATGGACGCCGCATCAGGTGGCCGTAGTGAAGGTGATGCCGTGCTCTCGCGCGGTGAGAGCGACGGTGCGGGTATCGACGCCCATCTTCATGCCGATCTGCCGAGCATTCAGACCGGCCTCGGCCAGCGCGCGAATACGCGGTGCACGCTTAGCGCGCTTGGCCTTGAGCGTTTCCAGATGATTTGTGGTGCCCAGCAGCGGCGCGTTGGCGCTGACGCCTTGGTCGATGTGCTGAATGCGATGGCCCGTGGCGAGGAAGTGATCGATCTGCGCGGAAAGCTGCGCGATGGCCTGCTTGTGCTGGTCCGGTACGCTCTCGCCGATCATTGCATCAACCTCAGAACAGGCTGTGCCTCAAGGTGCTGCGCGAAGTTCACAGCCTCCTTCCAGTTGTTGAACCCGCCGCGCAGTGCGCCGGTTGCGAGCTCAACAACGCTGTACGAGTTGCGCGCTTTGCTGAGCACCTGAAAGCGGACCCTGCTACCAGGCATTGCCCGGTCCGTGCGCTTGCTGAACTCGCCGCGGGCGGCGCTTGAGCGTTGGAGCAAGGCCCCTAGCTCGACGATTCGGTCTTGAAATGCCTGGTGCATGGCGATTCCTCTTTTGGTTGTGCGTTTATTCGTCAGCACTCTGGCCGCCTGACATAGGCCGATTGGGCGCAGGGGAGAGTGCTGACGGGTAAACGCTGGGTGAAAAAAAGCCCCATCGAAGTGGGGCTTTCATATCGCTGCTTCACGAGGCCTCCCTACGTGAGCCTTTCTTGCCGGCGCCGCCTGATGCGGTAGGCCGGGTCAATGTCGTTTACATGGCTGCCAATCCTCTTGTCAGTTGATGGTGCCGACGCGATACCGCGCGGACGATTGGTTTCTGTTGCTATGATGGTTGGACTAACTCGATGTTCTAGGGAGGAACGCCCCATGATTTCTACGCTCGAACTGCGCCATATCATCGAGTCAAGCTTCTTGCCTCAAAAGTGTATCTGTACCGTTAACACCGTCGGCACAATGACTATTCAGCTCATGAACCCATCAACAAATCAGGTCGACCTGACCGTGCCAGGTATCCCAATATCGAGCCTGATCACAATGAGGGCTGTGTCCGATCTTGTTGCTCAAGTGAGAGAAGAGTACCGATTGGTGCAGGTAAGCCAGCGGGATCCTAGCTCCGCCTTTAACCGTCAGGGATAACTCTTCACGCCGCCGAAGCGCGCTTCGGCACCGCAACCTAGGCAAACAACGTTTCACGGTCTGGACTCGTCCGCATCGGAGAGTGATCGAAACACCAGGGCGCAACGCCTGCTTGTTTCCCGCCGCGTTTTTGGTATTGGCCGTCTCGCTCGTACCGGCCCAGGACATTCACGGGGCTTTGCGATCCTAGCGCTGCAGCCCGCTTGGGCACGCTTCGGTCACTCTCCGATGCGGCCTGGTGCTGGGGAGTACCAGGGCATCGGGCAGTTTTCGTCAGGCTGACGCTGGCGCTGGTTGTCTATCTGCCGACTGCTTCCAGTTCGGCGTGCTTGGCCTGAAGCTTCTGGATCAGCTCCAGGCGCTCTGGTCCGAGCAGGCTGCATGCTGCGTAAAAGACGCCTTCGGCGGCCGCGCCGTCGTACTCAGTCGTGATGGTGGGCTGCCACAGCTTGAACTTGATGCGATTGGAGGCGCGCTTCGCCATGTGCGCCGCCTCATTCGCCAAACGGGGGCTGCTCGCCGATACGCTTCAGCTTCTCTTCACGGAAAGCTTCAGCGTGATCGAAGGCTTTGGCTGCGACTTCACCAGGTGCGTGGGCGTTGGAGCTGATCAGTCCGATCATGGCGGCGATCGCGAGTGTTTCGATTTCTTCGTGCTGGCTGCGGGTCATGGTGGTTCTCCGGTTGATTTCCCGTCTGGCCCTGAGCATCCAAGGCCAGCCAGTGAAATCTTCAAGCGCTACACCGCCGATGGCTTCGCGCTTCGGCTTGTTCGGCCTTGAGCTTCCCTGTTCACGTCGCATAGATCGGCTTCTACGTCGCGGTCATGGGGTTCGTTATTCGCTACACGACTGTCAACTGCAGCTCGGCGGCCCGATGGGGTGGGCAGTCCGTCGTGGGTTGCCGGTCCGTTTGCCGGCTGGTCTCACTACTTCATTGGCTGGTTCCTCCTATGGTGTTTGTTCCTCGCCATACGTCTTGCCGGATTCATATCTCTGCCCAGGTCACACATTTCGTGATCGGTGTTTTTCTTGGGTGGCTGCATGGTTTGGCGTACTCGCGATATGGCAAGTCCGGCAGCTATCCAGAGGCTGCGTGGACGACGGTTTAGCTTGTTCCGACCCATTGGGTACGTCGTGGTGGTCACGTCTGGTTGTTAAAGAGCGGTTCGATACGTGAGGGCCTGTTGAGGCTGCTTCGTTTCGATGGGCAAATAGTAAGCCAATGCCTAATAACTGTAAATAGGTAATGCCTAATTCTTTAGCACAGTTCTCTGCTCGAGGAATCACGCCGGTTGGGTGTTACGTTTTTGGATCCGCTGCGATAAGCTCTGCCTACTGTATGTATGTACAGCTTTTACTGAGGAGGATTTATGGCGCGTCAGAACGACAGGAAAGAGGCAGTATCGAAGCCCATGAGCGGAATGGAGCGGCTATCGCTGCGCGTGTCGTCGATGATCAATCACCCGATCGCTCAGGAGAGGCGGGAGGTCAGGATTCATCGGCTTGATACGGACGGGGAGAGGGAGTGGACCGAAATCGTGAGCGCGCTCTCAGAAGCGGATGGGATTGAGCTGGCGCACAATCACGAAGATGCATCGATCACGTTAAGGTGGGAGCCGTCGGCGGATGAGGAAAGGCCCGCTCAGGCTGCAGATGCATTCGAGACAGAGGAGCCGGCCCCTTTCTGATAAGCACAAAAAAGCCCGCTCAATGGCGGGCTCCTTATAAATAGCTTGGCTCAACCGACAAGCTGCATGTCCCCGGGTGCCTGCAAGACTAATAAGCCAGGGCACCGCACAGGCTCGCCATCCGCAGTTACTTCAATTTTAAGATTCCCGGGCTTGCTGAATAGCATCGGCGCGACAATCATCATCACCTGAATCGACCGAAATTTAGCGTCGGCTTGCCGTACGGCCTGGGCCAGGGCCTCTTCTATCTGCTCCTTAGTCAAGGGCATCTCGAAAATCGTTTCCCCTTCGAAGGAGCCCTTGAAAATCACGGACTCAAAAGGTTCATCAATAGGCGTGGTAACAGAGATACTGACGCAGAGCTTGATCAGCTGCGCGGGGAATGATGCGCAGAACATCGCGCCTTGATATACGCCCATGAAGGAAACCTTTCCGTTTACTTCGTGCCGCACATCGTCGCAAAAAATGCTGGTAGCAAATCGAGTCATTTTTTCCCTTTCCCTTCCGTCATCGCCTTCTGCGCTTCAAGCATCCGTGGCAGGTCGTTCATCTCGATGCCCAAGACCTCGCACAGCTTTACTGCTGTAGACATCATCAGGTCAACGCAACCTTTTTCTATGGTTGCTACATGAGGCTGGCTGGTATTTAAGGCGCTGGCTAGCTGCTTCTGTGAAAGACCTTTTTTAAGTCTCGCAGCTTTGATCGTTTGCTCACCTTGATAGAATCTATCCGCAACCCAAGTTCTGGCCTCACTCATTTCCGGAGCGCTTGCAGGGGAACTCTCAAGCTCGGCCAGCAGGTCATCGAAGGCAGAGTGCCGACCAGCGAGTGATGATGGAGGCCGCTTGATCTCGAAAGTGAATACCTTTGCTTGTGGCGAACCTGGCTCTGCCTGATGGCGGGCCTTGACTCCCCTATCAGTCCACCAGGTCTCGGTAAGAATTAATGACTCTGCTTGCAATTTCATGTTTAAGCTCATAGTCGAACCTTTCGTCATCCTTGTCGTGGACCTCTGCCTTTTCTGCAATGGCTAAGAGGACGTACTGATCGGTGGCCGGGAGAAATGCGTATATGAGTCTGTACCCTACAATCTCGTCGGTGAAGCAACGCAGTCGCCATAGGTTCATGCCCTTTTGCTGAGCAGCCACCCACATTCCGACGTTAAAGGTTGCTGATCTTGGGCGAGGCCTTGCAGGGCTTCCCCCATAATCCGACTGGCTAAGTCTATCCAGGAGGTCCTGATCTACCCTCAGCTGCGCTAGGAAGGCAGCTAACTTGACGCCCGCAGCGCGATCCGCCGCCAAGATTTCTCGGAGGTCGCCAGTGGCGTCGTCGTGAATGATGAATTCGTACAATATATCGACCTACGTATATTTGATCAAGCTCATTCCTTGGCCTGCGATCAGAAGGCTGACCCCCTGCCGCAATATCTCATTCCCACGAAGATCGGTACTGCATGAATCCACGAACGCACATCTTTCAGACCAAATTTCCATTCCACACAAACAGCACGCGGGCTTGGATGTAGGTCTCATCGATGAAAATGTCCTCGGCCTTATGCTTGCGGTTGTCCGATATCATCTTGAATTTGTCCTTCCCCTTCATCTGGAGACGCTTGATGTACTGGAAGCCGCCGTACGAAAAGTAGTAGATCCCGTCGCCGATGAATTCCTTGATGCTGATGTCCACCAGGCACGGGTCACCGTGCTTGATCGTAGGCGTCATCGACTGACCCCAGCCGGTGATTACCTTCAGGTTGTAGTGTTCCTTGAACTCCACGCCCATCGAGCGCAGATGGGAGGGGCTGATGCGAATGTCCTGAAGCAATTCAGGGAAGTCATGAGCCACTTCACCATCGCCCAGCGCGCCGCGCACGTCGTAGTGGGCAATCCAGACCTCATCTCCGACTTTGCCTGGCCTATAAGCGTCGTTCACCAGGACGCTGACAGTCCCCTCTGGCTCAATGCCCTCGGCAATCGCCAAAATCCTCTGTAGACGATCCTCGCCCAGACTTTTGCCCGCAAGCATTTCGCGAACCTTGTCCGATGCAGATGCAGATGCAGATTCGGCAGATCCATTCGCGTGCACCGTTAACCCAGAGTTCCCCGAAGGCTCGTCAGTTACGTTCGAGTAAGAAAAGCCCGGGCGCAGACCCCAGTGCTCTGGCCCAACCACATCCGAAAAATAGGCGATAACGTCCATCAGTTTCGACTTGTCGATCCTGCCGTTATTTACCCAGCCCTGTATCGACGGAGGCTTCACTGAGAAGTCGTCTGCGAGTTTCTTCTTTGATACGCCCTTGGCGATCCGCGCGGCCTCGATGGCGGCGCCTAAATCCGGTCCGGTAAGCATTGCCTAATGTAGCCTTTTGATTGGTTGGTTAGGCAATGGCTTGTGCTGCGATAAGGTAATGCCTTATATTCGCAGCGCAATCTCCAGGAGAGAACTCAATGAACTCAGCAGAAGCAGCCAAAAAAGCATCCCGCTTGCTCGGCAGCCAAGCGGAAATGGCGCGCCAACTGCGGGTCACTGCGCCCACCGTCAACCAGTGGTGTTCCGGAGAGCGCGCCGTTCCTGCCAAGCGCGCCATCGAAATCGAGGCACTCACCAGAGGCGCAGTAGATCGCGCCGAGCTATGCCCGTCTTTTCCATGGGCGCAGATCCAGCCTTCATCAAGCCAAGCACTTTGTGTCGCCTAACCGAGCCACAAGCGTGGTAGTTGTTGTTTGGTGGAAACATTTTGCAATACGTGATGGCACCCAGCCACTGAAACAAATTTGAGGGTTTACGAATGGAAGATTTCTTGCGGGCCTGCCACACGACCGTGAAGGAAAGCGGTGCCGAGGAGCTGGCGGGGAAGATGTGCCTTGCGCATGTGAGTCTTCTGCAGCGCTCGAACCCGGACAACGCAGCTCACCACCTCACCATCGAGCACTTGTTCGGGATTCTGCTGCACACCGAAGACATGCGCCCCCTGATGGCGCTCGCTGAATCTTTCGGCTTTGAGCTCATTGCGAAGACGGCACCGAACCCGCAAGCACTTACATCTTCGATGATCAGCGTGGGCAAAGAGGTGGCTGACCTGACGATCGCCGTGCACCAGGCGCTCGAGGACAACCACGTCAGCCAATTCGAGAAGTCGCAGATCAAGGTCGAAATCAATCATGTCCGGCAGAGCCTGGATGTGATGGAAGCCTCTGTGAAGGCGGCCTGAATGAATCGTCGAGATCGCGAAATTGCAGTACGAGCAATCGCTGCGCGGGCCACTGGTACACCGGAAGAGGCTGCGGCTCAAATTCTCGCAGGGATCGCCGTGCTTGATGGTCAGCGCCTTCCCATTCTGCTTTGGTCGCCAGGGACTAGTCGTGAAGAGAAGGCCGCTTGGCATAGGTCCGAAGCGGCTTATTGGGATGAGTCAGCTGCTCGCTTTGCTGCGTTTGCTGATGATGATCAACACCGAAAAAACCTCTATGAGGCGATGGCTAAGAACGGGGTTTGCCGGACAGAAATCTCTTCAGCATCTGACCGTAATGATCAAGGCCAGAAATGACTTCGTCCGGAATGGGCTGGTACGACAGGTTCGATTTGGCGTGCTCCAGCTCGCTATCAAAATCACGCAAGAGCTGCGCAAGAGCCCCCGGAGGCATGCGCCTGGTCATCGCGAGAAACATGGCGTTAATCCCGATGATCTCTCCTTTTTGCTGGTTGAGCTTCGCTACCAACTTATCAACTTCTTCGGTCACGTTCGGCCTCCGATGCCTTTTCGTGTGGAGTCCACTTGCTGCCACTGATGCGCTGGACGCCTAGATCGCAGACACAAAAAAGCCGGGATTGCAGCCCGGCTTCTTCAACAACGCTTGTGAGCCCCGATTATGCACACCTCGAACACCCAGAGCAATACCCCTCCTGACTCGTCAGTTTTGCGCATGCAATCAAACATGACGCGTCAGCTCATGTCGTCGCGCGAGATTGCACGCCTGACTGAAAAGCAGCATTTCCACGTGAAGCGGGACATCGAGAAGATGCTTGCCGACCTCAAAGAAGATGCATCCAGATTTGGATGCACCTATCTCGACGGCCAAAACCGTAACCAGACCGAGTACCTGCTCGACCGCGAGCACACCGACTGCCTTCTGACCGGATACAGCGCGCCGCTGCGGATGGCCGTTGTTCGTCGCTGGCGTGAACTGGAAGAGCAAACCGTGCCCCGCATCCCTGCTACTTACGCCGAGGCGCTGCAGGTTGCTGCTGATCAAGCCAAGGAAAGCCAACGCCTGCTCGGCGTGATTGAGCTTCAAGCGCCAAAGGTCGCGGCCATTCAGCGTCTTGCTGCTGCCGAAGGCGCGATCTGCATCACTGACGCTGCGAAACAACTCGGTATCGCTCCGTCGAAGCTCTTCGACTGGCTCCAGGAGCACCGCTGGATCTACCGCCGCGGTGGTTCGACTCGCTGGATCGCCATGCAGCGCCGTATCCGTGAGGGCTTCCTAAAACACAAGGTAACCGCCCTCAAGCCCGACACTGAAACCGGCATCGAGCGCGCCGCATATCAACCCCTCGTAACCCCGAAAGGCCTCGCACGCTTGGCCCAAAAGAACATTGGAGCCGCGTTGTGAGTGTTGAAGCAATGTCGTGGGCAATGAAGATACCAACGGACTCCCTGCCAAATCCTGCGGCACGTCACGTGCTGCTGTGCATGGCGAACTACGCAGGCCCTGAGGGTTGTGGCGCCTTTCCATCCGCGCTGACGATTTCGAGCCAGACCGGCCTTTCAGAGCGGACCGTTCGCCTGAAACTCGACGAGCTGGAGCAAGCGGGCTTCATCGCTGAGGGCAATCAAGCCATTGCCGCTGCCTACATCGATCGCCGTGACCGCCGCCCAGTCGTGTACGACCTCCAACTCAAACGGGGTGCAAATGCTGCACCCCGTAAAGAACGGGGTGCAGATAAGCGCACGGGGTGCAGCTCACAGCAGAACGGGGTGCAGGAAAACGCAGAACGGGGTGCAGCAGCTGCACCCAATACATCACTTAACCATCAATTAACCGAAGAGCAGCAGCTGCAGCGCGATTTGGAAGATGTGATCGCCGAGCAAGACCGAGCCGCCGCCGAGTGCCCAGCGCCAAACCAGCGCTTCGCCATGTTCGCCGCGTGGGAGCCAAACGCCAGAGCCTTGGCCGACCAGATCGCAATCGCCGGCATCCCCGCCGACTCAGTGCCGGATGCAGCAGTTCGATCGTTCAAGGGTTTCTATGCTGCCCGGCCAGGCACCGTCGATTCGGCGCAGGGCTGGTGTTATCGCCTGGTGCAGTGGGTCAAGCGGGAGCGCGTCAAAGCGGCCGGCCAAGGCCAGGCACCAGATTTCGACGACACCAGCTGGGCTGAAAACTTGGGGGGGCTGTGATGAAGTCCGTCGCGAGCATCATGCAGCAACTGCCGAACGTTCCATCCGCCGAGGTTGTCCCGCTCAAGATCGACGCTGGCACCGTCCAGGTGATCAACGCTCTGTTCCGCGAGCTTATGGCGATCTTCCCAGCATGGAAACAGGCATGGCCTGATCAGGCGGCGGTAGATGCTGCCAAGGCCACATGGACCAAGGCGTTCATGGCCGAGAACATCACCCGCATCGAGCAGATCCGCTTCGGCATTGAGCAGTGCCGCAAGCTGGGTTCCGACTTCGCGCCGAGCGTGGGCAAGTTCATCAAGCTCTGCCAGCCAACCCCAGAAATGCTGGGCATCCCACCGCTGGAGAAGGCTTTCCGCGAGGCCTGCCGAAATGCTCACCCATCCATGGCCGGACAGGGCAAGTGGTCGCATCAGGCTGTCTGGCATACGGCGAAAGAGTGCGGCTTTGAACCGCTCAACCGCCTGGAATCATCGCTGGCCATGAAGCTGTTCGAGCGCAACTACGTGATCACCGTCCGCCGCATGATCGAGGGTCTGCCGTTGCAGAAGATGCCCTTGGCCCTGCCGGCCCGCGCCGGCGCCCGGCGCACTCCCGATATCGGAAACAAGGCCTTGGCCGAACTGCGCGCCCGGCGCGCCGGAGCATCAGCATGAGCGCACTCAATACTCAAGTGTCGGGCGACCACTACAAGTCGCTGAAAATTCAGCCCATCGAGTTCATCCATGCCAATGGCATTCCCTTCGCCGAGGGCAGCGTCATCAAGTACGTGACGCGCTGGCGCGCCAAGGGCGGTATCGCCGATCTGGAAAAGGCCAAGCACTTCATCGAGCTGCTGATCGAGCTCGAGAAAAAAGCGCAGGGGCTCGCCGAATGAAGACTTTCCATTCGCTGATCCGCGTCTTGTACTGCGCCGCCTTGCTGGTGGAGGCCGGCTACTCGCACCAAGTGCGCGCAGTCGACTTCCAGTTCGGGGGTGGCTTGTGAGGGTCATCAGCAAAAAGCTGCGCGAATCTGCCCGCGACCAGACCTGCACGTTGCGTCTGGATGGCTGCCAGTACGACCAAGGTGTGGTACTGGCCCACCTCCCGTGCGGACAGAAAGGCATAGGGATGAAGGGGCCTGACGTAATCGCCTGCTTTGCCTGTGACCATTGCCACTCGGTCATAGACTCACGCATTCGCGGCGAATACACCGGGGCCGATCTTCTGCGCGCCCTGGCCGAAACTCAAATGTACTGGCTTGAGAAGGGCCTGATAACTGTTAAGGGTGCAGCCGCATGAAAACCAAACTGATTTCCGCTTCCGTGAGTCTTGCGTTCAGCTTGGCCCTACTGTCTGGGATCTATGAGCTGCACCAATTCGCCTTCTACGTAACGCTGGTGATGAACGTTATCGCCTGGGCACTCCTGTTAGCCGGGCAGGTTAAAGACGAAGTCGCATCGAACATTCGGCGCTATCCATGGATCAGCCTCCCATTCTCAATCCTATCGCTGTATGCGCTGATTTTTACCGGGCACACGGTCCTTGCAGCCTCTAGCTTCATGCTCACATCTTTGTTGCTTGCCGTGTCGTTCGCCAAACAGGCGGTCAACTCATGACATGGTCCCAACTGAAAACTCTCCTCAATAACTCCACGGTGATCAGCTCGGGGCGGGACAGCTTTGCTTTCGGTCCTGCGCGTGTGCCGGCGAAAGGCGCAGGCAAATGAGGCTGTACAAACCAAAGGCCACCCGCGCGAAGCCGGTCGACCGCGAAGGCTTGGAGCAGGCCGCGCTGATCATGGAACTCGAACTGTCCCTGCCGGCTGTAGCTGCTTTGATCTACCACGTGCCCAACGGCGGCCACCGGCACAAGCTGGTCGCCATGAAGCTGAAAGGGCAGGGCGTCAAATCGGGTGTGCCAGATCTGGTGCTGCCGATGGCGCGGGGCGGTTATTTCGGGCTCTACATCGAGTTCAAGGCGACGCCTCCGGGCGCCGCTCCGGTCTCAGCCAGCCAGCACGCGTGGATCCGCCGGCTGAATGACCAGGGCTATCTGGCGATTGTGTGCCGGGGCCACTTCGACGCGATGGAGCAGATCCGCGCTTACCTTCGACTTCCTCAGACCATGGTGGCCGCGTGAGCAATCGATTTCAGCCGGGCGACTTGGCGTTGACAAAGGTCTTCGATGCCGACATCCCAGCCGGCAGTCAGGTAGAGCTGACCGAGCGCATCGGGAAGGGGGCCTTGGTTCGCGGCAAAGGCTATTTCCGGGCTCCCTCGCCAGGGTGGTATGTGATTCAGCAGAGCTCGGGCGTAAGCACGGCCTATGCCGATCACGAGCTGATTCCACTCCGGGGTGAGCGCTCGGCAGAGCAGAAGGCCAAGGCGGTGTCGGCATGACCACAGCCGCGGTGAAGATCACCGAAGCCGAGATCAAACGGCAAGCGGCCGGCACAGTTCAGGACGTGCGCGACCTCGAAAACAAGGGTCTGTACCTGCGCTTCAACAAGGCCCGCACCGGTGGTTCGTGGTACCTGGTATCGAAAGGGAAGTGGAACCCCATCGGCACGTTCCCCGAGTTGACGTATAAGCAGGTCGTTGCGGCATTGCCCTCGGCTCGCCTGCGTCTGGCCGCCGGCGAAGGTGCGAGTCTGTCGAAGTGGGACACCGTAGGCGAACTGCTGGATTGGTTCTCCGACCGGATGTCGCGCGATCGCAATCTGTCGGCCAAGCGCAAGAACACTGGCGCATCGATGATCAAGTGCCACCTGAAGCCGCGCCTCGGAGATTTTCCGCTGATCGGCCTGGACAAGGCCACCCTCGACACCCTGCTGATGTGGCCGCTGCAGGAAACCATTTCCATCGACTACGTGCGTTCGGTGTTTCAACTGCTCGCCCTGGCATTCCGTCAGGCGGCCAAGCTGGGGATGATCACGTCCAACCCGATGGCGGCGATTCGGTTCAACGACTTCTCCAAGGCCAAGGTAGGCATCAAGCCGTCGCGCCTTCGCGGCGTTCAGCTTGAGGCCTTGATCGGGCAGTTGACCAAGGTCATGGACACCAACCCGCTGGATTCCATGCTCGCGCTGATGATGCTCTGCCACGGCACGCGGATCGGAGAAACCCGGATGGCGCGCTGGGCGCATATCAGTCTGGCCCAGCGTGAATGGTTCATCCCCGCCGAGAACACGAAAACAGGTGTCGAGCATCACTTACCCCTGACCGAGCAAGTGTGCGCGCTGCTGACACGGTATCGCGACGCCCAGTACGCCCGGGGCTATGACGGTCAGTACTTGTTCCCCGCGCGCAACGGCAAGGCATTGGGTGAGGCTCAGGGCTGCGCAGTGTTCCGCCGGTTGGGGCATGGCGAGTGGACCAGTCACGACCTGCGCAAGGTGGCGCGCACTGGCTGGGCAGACTTGGGCGTGGACCACCTGATCGGTGAGCTGCTAATCAACCATGCGATGGGACACAACGTGAAGGTTTACATCCAGTCGGACGTGATGAGCCGCAAGCGCGATGCCTTGGAGAGGTGGCACGCGCATCTTGATCAGAAAGGGTTTGGACTGATTCACGGATTGACCGGCTTTAGATTTGAAGATTCTGGTAATGCGCTGGAAGCCACGGCCCATATGGCCTGCAACCCCATTCAAGAATCAACCATAGGCGAGGTTTCAAAATGCTGAATCAGGGCCTTTTTAAGCCGAGCGTTAGCCTCTGGCAGCACCACGTCACCGTTCTCAGCGTTGCCGGTATGGGCGTGGCGGTCTTGTTCGATTCGGGATGGGTTGCAACTATCGTCGTCGCTCTGTTCTTGGTCGGTGCGGCTGTTGAGGGCTACGCCGAAGGATTTATCGCTGCGAGCGAGGTTTCAAAATGGTGATTTTGGACTTCGGGCCAGGTCAGGTCGCGATTAACGCAAAGACGGTCATGGGTCTTGAAATAGAGCACCGACCATGGGGCTCAACTCTGATCATCATGCTGCGCGATGGGCACGACGTTCGAATTCAGGATCGTGAGCCGAGCGGGAAGCCAGTGGACCTCCGTGTGATTCATCAAAAGATTTTGGGGGCCCTATGAGCAAGAGCCATGGACCTGCGTTCCGGAAGGAGCTGAAGCCGCTGATGGAGTGCGGCACATGTCGCGGCAAGGGCGTCATCTGCGGCGTTTTCCATCAGCTTGACTGCACCGCCTGCCACGGCTCGGGCTGGGTCTGCCAGTTAACCGGCGACGCGCTGCCGCTAGAAGACCTGGTGCCGCAACTGAACATGAAGCTTCGCAACTTGGCCGCCGAGCTGAACCGGGCACGCCATAGCCAACGCGGCGCGCAGGAACAATACGAACAGAACAACCGCCGCGGTGCTGGTGGCTCGAATTACACAGGGGATTGATCGATGGGGATGTACAAAGATGTGATGGGTACCCTGGTGCGCGTGCTGGCCGCTGACAACATCGACAACAGCACGAAGCAGTCCTGGCAAAAGCTGATCGACGCCGATCTGCGCCAAGGTGGAAATGGCAGCACTCTTTCGCCTCGTGACAAGTTCGATTACGACTGCTGCCTGTACGCGCTGCTGCATCGTCAGTTGGAACCCGCCCAGTGGGACGTTCTGGTCGCGAAGTACTCAACGCACAAGGCGAACAAGGTCGCCGCGATCGGACGTCTAGTGAGCCGAATTTCATCGCCAGCTCCGCAGTTGTTCATCTATAAGGCCCTCACGGCGTGGGCAATCCCAAAGCTCAAGGGCGTCCAGTCCGACAAACGCTCGACTGACATGATCGTGCTGCCCGCCGAGTTCTACGACATGAACACATGGGACGTGGATGCTTCCCCAGAGCGCACCCGCCGCAATTGGAGAACCGGAATCCATAAGCGTCTTGAGCAACTGGAGGAGGCCGCCGTTATCCATGCGACACACATATTCGATGCCGAACAAATCTTCATCGATGCCGCTTGACGGTGATGGCCGTTTGGCCGTAAATTAACCCCATCATGTCGATCTTGCGCGTTATGAGAGAGACCCAAAAGCCCCGCCAATGTGCGGGGCTTTTTGTTGTTGCTGATTTGTTGATAGCATCGGGCATTAATGGAAAATGGACTTACTGGACATGATCGCCCGACTACTTGTGCTGAGTTTGATCGTTTTACCGATTACCGCATTGGCTGACAAAAAGAAGGCGGATGACGTCGAGTATCTTTTGCCGGCAGATTTTGACGATACAAGCGTTTCGGATAAGCCCGATCAAAAGCCCGGACTGCAATTAACGGCGAAAGCGTTCCAGGCGGGCATGAAGAAATTTATCGGTGACGACGTTGATTGCAAGACTGCGAAACTGACTGCTCCGAGCAGCATGAAGAAGGGCAAAGTGGTTTATCAGCAGATTGATGTTGCGGGCTCCAAGCTGGACGTGTTTCTGGACATGGGGGCAGAGAGCCGTATCACCAATGTTCGCTTTGAATCCGCCGTTAAGGATCAGGATCACTTGGTAGCTATGTTGTGCGCCACGTACGGCCTCATGCGTACCATTGAGCCAAACCACATAACCCCTGCGGCCGCCAAGAAAGACGCGCTACATCTCTGGCAGGAGGCGCAGACGAAGCCTTTCTCGAAAGCCTTCATGTTCAATACCTTTAAGGCTCAGATGGTGCCTTTCCAAGTGAACATCTTTTGATGTAACAGCTACCCGATCCACCATATCCAAAGAGTTACGAGCCTCGGCATTTGCCGGGGCTTTTTCGTTTCAGCCCTGCCACACCCATCGCTCCGAGCTGGGAGTGCTGTAGGGCTGACCCATTCCCCGATCCCGAAAGGGCGGATGTCGGACTACGACGAACATGCCTGAAAAATCACCTGACTTCTGGGCGCAGGTCTGGCTCGTCCTGTCGAATCCGCTCTGGCAAGGAGCGATCATGGCCGCAACCATTTCGTTATTGCGCGTGCTGTACGAAGGAAAAGAAGCCAACAAATGGCGCGTCGTGCTCGAGGCGCTGATCTGCGGCGCGCTGAGCCTGTCTGCCAGCAGCGTCATCGAATGGATGGCCTGGCCTTCGAGCCTGTCAGTAGCCGCCGGCGGCACGATCGGATTCATTGGTGTTACCGCGATCCGCGAACTGATCATCCGATTCCTCGGCCGCAAGGCGGATTCAATATGAGCCTCGAGCCAGTTGTCGCAGTAGCCAAGGTCGGCTCCACGTTGCGAACCATTGCAGTCGCCATCGTGATTGTCATCGTGATGAGCCTGCTGATCGCGATCCAACAGATACAAGTAGTCATGTTGAAGGGCGCTGTCACTGTCGAGGCCAAAGCCAAGCAGGAAGCGGTGGATGCGAACAACGCCAGCCAGGCGACGATCACCACGCTGCGCGCGGAAGCGAAGCGGAATGCTGACTACACGGCGGACCTCACAAAGCGCATTAAAGCCAGCGAAGACAAGGCCAAAAAGGCCAAGAAGGATTTCGATGATCTCAAGCGCAACAGCAAACCTGTTCGTGATTGGGCTGCTCAGCCTTTGCCTGACGGCCTGCGCAGCAAAGCCGCAAGTGGTAACAAAGACAACAGCCATAAGGCTGGAAACCCCTGAAATGATCCCATGCGAGCGCGTCAATGCAGACGATACCGATCTGCGTGACAACGGCGACGTGTGGGAACTGAAAGACCAGGCCATCAAGCTGCTCGACACGTGCGCCGACCAGGTCGACGCGCAGATCGTCCGCAGTCAGAGCAAATAACCGGCACAACAAATTCAGAGGCGCTCATCTCGCGGCGCGAATCTCCCAGAGGGCAACATCATGGATAACCAGCACAAGAAGATCACTGGCTACCGCGACCTGACGCAGTCTGAGATCGACGGCATGAACTCGATCAAGGCCCTTGAGGCCGATGCGGGTGAGTTGTTCAAGCAGATCGGCGAGGTCGGAGGCGTGGACCAGCGCCTGCTCGCGTTGGCAAAGACCAACCTGCAGCAGGGTTTCATGTGGTTCGTACGTTCCATCGCAAAGCCCACCGACCCGTTCAGCTGAGTCACCGGAAGAAATCCTGGCTCGTGTCAGCGCCTGGCTACCCACCATTCCCTATGATCATGCAGGAAGACCACGATCACGCTGGTGCCCTGGCATTCGCGCGCTGCAAGTGGCCGACCTGCTCCGTACATTAAGGCGCATATGCCGCAGAGAACGCTTAAGCCATGCGCAGCGAGAGGCTGCAATGCACTGACTCGCAACGCCAAGTGCTGCGACGACCATCTCGATCAGGCCAAGGCGTGGGGAACCAGGCAGGGCTCCGGTCGCGGCGGCAGGCCATGGCGCCGGCTGCGAGATCAGATCCTGGCCCGCGATCATTACCTGTGCCGCTGCGAGGAGTGCGTGCGGCTTGGCAGGGTACGTGCTGCGACGGAGGTCGACCACATCGTCGCCTTGGCACATGGCGGCACTGACTACCCAAGCAACCTCAGGGCGATCCATCACGACTGCCACAAGCTGAAGACGTCGCGCGAGGTGCAGGCCGCACGCGCCAACGGCTGAGGCGTGGCGGGATGCTGTGGCGCGTGAGTGGCCCTGTGTAGCACGCCACAGGCCCGGTGAAGCACGCCAACTCCCCGACCGTTCGTCGGTTCTGCACCGTTTTGGGGCGGGGGGAGGGTCGAAAGTCCAGGGCTTTACGAGGCGGACACCGCCTGCCCGTCGTGTTTTTTCACCCGCGAAATTAAAAAATAAGGAGTTGCGCGATGGGAGGCAC
>NZ_JASCOY010000096.1:0-16467 GCF_029960075.1 Pseudomonas sp. PS02290 | reverse complement strand
GTGCCTGAGCGCCTGTGCGTTATCGGCGCCGGTGTAATCGGTCTGGAACTGGGTTCGGTCTGGGCTCGCCTGGGTGCCAAAGTGACGGTGCTCGAGGCTCTGGAGAAGTTCCTGCCGGCCGCTGACGAAGCTGTTGCCAAAGAAGCGCAGAAGACCTTCACCAAGCAGGGTCTGGACATCAAGCTGGGCGCACGCGTCACCGGTTCCAAGGTCAATGGCGACGAAGTCGTCGTGACCTACACCGACAAGGACGGCGAGCAGAACATCACCTTCGACCGCGTGATCGTGGCCGTGGGCCGTCGCCCGGTAACCACCGAACTGCTGGCTGCCGATAGCGGCGTCGACATCGACGAGCGCGGTTTCATCTTCGTCAACGAGCAGTGCGAGACCAGCGTTCCTGGCGTGTACGCGATCGGTGACGTGGTTCGTGGTCTGATGCTGGCGCACAAGGCGTCCGAAGAAGGCATCATGGTTGTCGAGCGCATCAAGGGTCACAAGACCCAGATGAACTACGACCTGATTCCTTCGGTTATCTATACCCACCCGGAAATCGCATGGGTCGGTAAAACCGAGCAGACGCTGAAGGCCGAAGGCGTGGAAGTCAACGTCGGTCAGTTCCCGTTCGCGGCCAGCGGCCGTGCAATGGCAGCGAATGACACCGGCGGTTTCGTCAAGGTCATCGCTGATGCCAAGACCGACCGCGTATTGGGTGTACACGTCATTGGTCCTGGCGCTGCAGAGCTGGTACAGCAGGGCGCGATCGGTATGGAGTTCGGCACCAGTGCCGAAGACATCGGCATGATGGTCTTCTCCCACCCGACGCTGTCCGAAGCGCTGCACGAAGCGGCACTGGCTGTGAATGGCGGCGCCATCCACATCCAGAACAAGAAAAAACGCTAAAGATAACCACGACGGTCCGCCCGTCGTAGGCCCTGCTCGCAGGGCTTACCGCGGAAGGTCCGTTGGACTCGAACTCCCGGCGGCGAAGGGCAGGCTTGATGCCTGAGCGGCGTTCTCCGGGAGAAGCGGTCACAGGTGGTGCGGCACGCTTTGACGAGCAGCACCGAATGCGCAGTACCTAACGAAGACGGTAATAAGCATGAATCTTCACGAGTATCAGGGTAAGCAGCTGTTTGCTGAATACGGCCTGCCAGTATCCAAGGGCTATGCAGTAGACACCCCGGAAGCAGCAGCAGAAGCGTGCGACAAGATCGGCGGAACCGAGTGGGTCGTCAAAGCCCAGGTTCACGCAGGCGGTCGCGGTAAAGCGGGCGGCGTCAAGCTGGTTCGCAGCAAGGAAGACGCCGCTGCGTTCGCTCAACAGTGGTTGGGCAAGCGTCTGGTCACTTACCAGACTGATGCCAACGGTCAGCCAGTCACCAAGATCCTGGTTGAATCGTGCACTGACATCGCCAAAGAGCTGTACCTGGGCGCTGTAGTCGATCGTTCGAGCCGTCGTATCGTGTTCATGGCTTCCACCGAAGGTGGCGTGGACATCGAGAAGATCGCTCACGACACGCCTGAGAAGATTCTCAAAGCGACCATCGATCCACTGGTTGGCGCTCAGCCATTCCAGGGTCGCGATCTGGCATTCCAGCTGGGTCTGGAAGGCAAGCAGGTCACCCAGTTCGCCAAGATCTTCACCGGTCTGGCCAAGCTGTTCCAGGACCACGATCTGGCCCTGCTGGAAGTGAACCCGCTGGTGATCAAGGCTGACGGCGATCTGCATTGCCTCGACGCCAAGATCAACATCGACGCCAACGCCATGTACCGTCAGCCAAAGCTGAAGGCTTTCCACGACCCATCGCAAGATGACCCACGTGAAGCCCACGCTGCCAAGTTCGAACTGAACTACGTGGCACTGGAAGGTAACATCGGCTGCATGGTCAACGGTGCCGGTCTGGCCATGGGCACCATGGACATCGTCAACCTGCATGGCGGCAAGCCAGCTAACTTCCTCGACGTAGGCGGCGGCGCAACCAAGGAGCGCGTTACCGAAGCGTTCAAGATCATTCTGTCCGACACCAACGTCGCTGCAGTACTGGTCAACATCTTCGGCGGCATCGTTCGCTGCGACATGATTGCCGAAGGCATCATTGGCGCCGTGAAAGAAGTCGGCGTGAAAATCCCGGTGGTTGTTCGCCTTGAAGGCAACAACGCTGAGCTGGGCGCTAAAGTACTGGCAGAAAGCGGCTTGAACATCATCGCAGCTACCAGCCTGACCGACGCTGCTCAACAAGTCGTCAAAGCTGCGGAGGGCAAATAATGAGCGTCCTGATCAATAAAGACACCAAGGTTATCTGCCAGGGCTTCACCGGCTCCCAGGGTACCTTCCACTCCGAGCAAGCCATTGCCTACGGCACCAAAATGGTTGGCGGCGTGACTCCAGGCAAGGGCGGCACCACGCACCTGAACCTGCCCGTGTTCAACACGGTGTCCGAAGCAGTAGAAAAAACCGGCGCCACCGCTTCGGTCATCTATGTTCCGGCTCCGTTCTGCAAGGATTCCATCCTTGAAGCAGCGTTCGGCGGCATCAAGCTGATCGTCTGCATCACCGAAGGCATCCCGACCATCGACATGCTCGAAGCCAAGGTCAAGTGCGACGAACTAGGCGTGGTCCTGATCGGCCCTAACTGCCCAGGCGTCATCACCCCGGGCGAGTGCAAGATCGGCATCATGCCAGGTCACATTCACTTGCCAGGCAAAGTCGGTATCGTGTCGCGTTCCGGCACCCTGACTTACGAAGCTGTGAAGCAGACCACTGACGCCGGTTTCGGTCAGTCGACCTGCGTCGGTATCGGCGGTGACCCGATCCCGGGTTCGAACTTCATCGACATCCTGAAGCTGTTCCAGGAAGACCCGAAGACCGAAGCGATCGTCATGATCGGCGAGATCGGCGGTTCGGCTGAAGAAGAAGCGGCTGCCTACATCAAGGCACACGTGACCAAGCCGGTCGTTTCCTACATCGCGGGTGTGACTGCTCCTCCGGGCAAGCGCATGGGCCATGCGGGCGCGATCATCTCCGGCGGCAAAGGCACTGCAGACGAGAAATTCGCTGCACTGCAAGACGCGGGCGTGAAAACCGTGCGTTCGCTGGCAGACATCGGCAAAGCCCTGGCTGAGCTGACCGGTTGGGAAGTGAAGAAGGCTTAATCGCCCTCGTCTCACTGCTTGATCAACAAAAGCCACCTTCGGGTGGCTTTTGCGTTTCCGGCGTTTCGATTTGCCTCGTGCTCTTGCCTCAATCCTGTCAGACATTTCTGATATGCGACACGAATGTGCATTCAGCGGTCGCACCGCCCTGTATCGGTGCGCCAAATAGGGTAGGCTAGCCGCCGTTTTGTGCCGTCGGCTCTCACAAGGAGCGGCGGCGCGCTCAGGGTCTGTCTTAAAAGGGCGGGCAGCATTTCCCCCACCCTCAGGGAAATCCTCTTCTTAATTCCGATTCAGCAGTGTGGTTTCCTTAATGAAAGTGTTGAAAGGCCAGGACATTCTGGCACTGGGCTTCATGACGTTTGCGCTGTTCGTCGGCGCTGGCAATATCATCTTCCCCCCGATCGTAGGCCTCCAGGCCGGCCCCCACGTATGGATGGCCGCTTTGGGCTTTCTGGTCACGGCCGTCGGCCTTCCGGTAGTCACCGTCATCGCGCTCGCCAAAGTTGGCGGCGCCATGGACGCGTTGAGCAGTCCGATCGGCAAGGTCGCCGGGACCATTCTCGCCGCCGTCTGCTACCTGTCCGTGGGGCCGTTGTTCGCCACCCCGCGCACGGCCACGGTGTCGTTTGAGGTCGGCCTGGCGCCGTTGACCGGTGAAAGCCCCCTCGCACTGTTTCTCTACAGCCTGGTTTATTTCTTGCTGGTGTTCTGGATCTCCCTTTATCCGGGGCGATTGCTCGACACCGTGGGGCGTTTCCTCGCGCCGCTGAAGATCATCGCCCTGGCCATCCTCGGCATCGCCGCGTTTCTCCTGCCAGCGGGGGAGGTGGGCGTTGCCGAACCTGCCTACGTTGCGGCGCCGTTTTCCCAAGGGTTCATCAATGGCTACCTGACCATGGACACCCTGGGCGCGCTGGTTTTCGGCATCGTCATCGTCAACGCGATTCGCTCCCGCGGTGTCGAGTCGCCTCGGCTGATCACCCGCTACGCCATCATCGCCGGCCTGATTGCCGGTGTCGGTCTGGCCCTGGTCTACATCAGCCTGTTCCGCCTGGGCTCGGACAGCCATGCCATCGCCGCCGGTGCCACCAATGGCGCTGCGGTGTTGCATGCTTACGTTCAGCACACCTTTGGCACCCTGGGCAGCAGCTTCCTCGCCGTTCTGATCTCGCTGGCGTGTCTGGTCACCGCGGTTGGCCTGACCTGCGCTTGCGCCGAGTACTTCAGCCGCGTGCTGCCGCTGTCTTACAAGACACTGGTGATCCTGCTGGCGGCGTTTTCGCTGCTGGTGTCCAACCTTGGTCTGACCAAGCTGATCCAGTTCTCGATCCCGGTGCTGACCGCCATCTACCCGCCGTGCATTGCGCTGGTGGCGTTGAGCTTCTGCAAGGACTTCTGGCATGAGCAGGGTCGGATCGTCGCGCCGGTCATGCTGGTGGCGTTCCTGATCGGTGCGGTGGATGCGGTCAAGGGTTCTGCGCTGGGTGTGTACCTGCCGGATGCGCTGGCCCATCTGCCGTTGAGCGAGCAAGGCCTGGCCTGGCTGATCCCGTCGCTGATCACGCTGTTCATCGCGTTCGTGGTGGATCGCATGCTGGGCAAGCGCAGCGAAGCGCTGGCCTGAGGGGGAAGGTCGGCGCTTCGCAGAATAAACACGCCGATCTTTTCAGCCAGACAAAACAAAGCCCGCTAAATGCGGGCTTTGTTTTTTGAAACTCTGGAAACTTACTGCTTAGTTGCAGGTGCAGCCTGGTTCGCTTCTTTCGCGCGCTCTTGAGCGGCTTCAGCGTTCTTTTGAGCGGCTTCCTGACTTTCTTTGGCAGCGTCGTTCACTTTGTCTTGCGCTTTTTGCATCGATTCTTGCGACTGCTCGGCAGCCTTGTTTGCATCTTGCTGTTTATCTTCGGATTTTTTGTCACAGGCGGCAAGGCCCAGAGTGGCAGAAAGCATGAGGGCAATAGCTAAAGATTTACGCATGGGGTGTTTCTCCTTATTGGTCATCAACGTGCCTTCGAGCATTCGCTTATAAGGTTAGTTCCATGTCCCGGCGGGATAAATACATAAGCGTCTCAGCGGTGTAACAACTCGGCTGATCACAGGCGGTTAGTGGTTTATGTCCGGTGTTCAGTCGACAGATCTGCAGCCCGGAGGTTTTCGGCGGGTGAAGATTCTTCGCTCACAGCACGCCTGCCCTTGAAATCGTCTCCCCAGCCCCCACCTTGATGACAACCCGCTGCTCGGAGCCGTCCTCGGCGTTTCGCGCAGCTACCCCTATTTGTGTGGACTGATTGGAGTTTGATGACCATGAGTGTGGAAACTCAAAAGGAAACCCTGGGCTTCCAGACCGAGGTGAAGCAGCTGCTGCACCTCATGATCCATTCGCTGTACTCGAACAAGGAAATCTTCCTTCGCGAGCTGATCTCCAACGCGTCCGACGCGGTGGACAAGCTGCGCTTCGAGGCACTGTCCAAGCCTGAGCTGCTGGAAGGCGGCGCCGAGCTGAAGATCCGTGTCAGCTACGACAAGGACGCGAAGACCGTCACTCTGGAAGACAACGGCATCGGCATGAGCCGCGAGGATGTCATTACTCATCTGGGCACCATCGCCAAGTCCGGCACCGCCGACTTCATGAAGAACCTGTCCGGTGATCAGAAGAAAGATTCTCACCTGATCGGTCAGTTCGGTGTCGGTTTCTACTCCGCGTTCATCGTGGCCGACCAGGTTGAAGTGTTCACCCGCCGCGCCGGCCTGCCCGCCAGCGAAGGTGTGCACTGGTCCTCGAAAGGCGAGGGCGAGTTTGAAGTCGCCACCCTCGAGAAGGCCGATCGCGGTACGCGCATCGTGCTGCACCTCAAGAGCGCCGAAGATGAGTTCGCTGACGGCTATCGTCTGCGCAACATCATCAAAAAGTACTCCGACCACATCGCCCTGCCGATCCAGTTGCCGAAAGAGCAGGCGCCGGTCGAAGGCGACGCTGAGCCTGTTGAAGAGTGGGAAACCGTCAACCGTGCCAGCGCGCTGTGGACCCGTCCACGTACCGAGGTCAAGGACGAGGAATACCAGGAGTTCTACAAGCACATCGCCCACGATTTCGAGAACCCGCTGAGCTGGAGCCACAACAAGGTCGAAGGCAAGCTGGAATACAGCTCGCTGCTGTACGTGCCGGCCCGCGCGCCATTCGATCTGTATCAGCGTGAAGCACCGCGCGGCCTGAAGCTGTACGTGCAACGCGTGTTCGTCATGGACCAGGCCGAATCGTTCCTGCCGCTGTACCTGCGCTTCATCAAGGGCGTGGTCGATTCCAACGACCTGTCCCTGAACGTGTCCCGTGAAATCCTGCAGAAAGACCCGATCATCGATTCGATGAAGTCGGCGCTGACCAAGCGTGTGCTGGACATGCTGGAGAAGCTGGCGAAAAACCAGCCGGAAGACTACAAGGGCTTCTGGAAAAACTTCGGTCAGGTGCTGAAGGAAGGCCCGGCCGAAGACTTCGCCAACAAGGAGAAGATCGCCGGCCTGCTGCGCTTCGCATCGACCTCCGACGAAAGCGGCGAGCAGAGCGTTTCGTTGGCCGACTACCTGTCGCGCGCCAAGGAAGGTCAGGACAAAATCTACTTCCTCACCGGCGAAAGCTACGCGCAGGTCAAGAACAGTCCGCACCTCGAAGTCTTCCGCAAGAAAGGCATTGAAGTGCTGCTGCTGACCGACCGTATCGACGAGTGGCTGATGAGCTACCTGAGCGACTTCGACGGCAAGGGTTTTGTCGACGTGGCACGCGGTGACCTGGATCTGGGCAAGCTTGACTCCGAAGAGGACAAGAAAGCCCAGGAAGAAGTCGCCAAGGACAAGGAAGGCCTGATCGAGCGCCTGAAAACCGCGCTGGGTGATGCCGTCAGCGAAGTCCGCGTCTCCCACCGTCTGACCGATTCGCCAGCGATCCTGGCGATCGGCGAGCAGGACCTTGGTCTGCAGATGCGTCAGATCCTGGAAGCGAGCGGTCAGAAGGTGCCGGATTCCAAGCCGATCTTCGAATTCAACCCCTCCCACCCGCTCATCGGCAAGTTGGACAGCGAGCAGAATGAGGACCGCTTCGGCGATCTGTCGCACATCCTGTTCGACCAGGCTGCGCTGGCAGCTGGCGACAGCTTGAAGGATCCGGCTGCCTACGTGCGCCGTTTGAACAAGTTGTTGGTCGAGCTCTCGGTTTAACATCCGCGTCACGGCAGAACCCGCTCCGGCGGGTTTTGTCATTTAATCTCCCTCCATCCTTATCAGCAGGAGTTCGCTATGAGCAATGTGACCGTGCAGTCCGTCGTGTATGAAATCGATGGCGTGAGCTACGAGAGTCGTCTGGCCTTCAGCGAAGGTGCTCAGGCCGCACCGGGTCTGGTGATGGCGCCTAACTGGATGGGCGTCAGCGAAGACGCCGAGCAGATTGCCAAAGACGTGGCGGCGAAGGGCTATGTGGTCTTGCTGGTGGATCTTTACGGCCAGCAAGTGCGCCCGACCAATGGTGATGAAGCGGCGGCTGCCATGATGCCGTTGAAGAACGATCGCGTGCTGTTGAACACACGCATGAAGGCCGCCCTGGATCAATTGACTGCGCAGACCATTGCCGCCGTCGACACGTCCCGGCTGGCGGCGTTCGGCTTCTGCTTCGGCGGTTGCTGCGCACTGGAACTGGCGCGCACCGGTGCGCCGTTGAAGGCGGCGGTCTCCTTCCATGGCACACTCGACACACCGAACCCGGCTGACGCCAACAACATCAAGGGCAAAGTGCTGGTGATGCACGGCGCGTCCGACCCTCTGGTGCCAAAAGAGCAGCTGCCGGCATTTGAAGCCGAGATGAACGCTGCCAACGTCGACTGGCAACTCTTGAGCTACGGCGGGGCGTTCCATTCGTTCACCGACCCACACGCCAACAATCCGGGCGTACAGATGTACAACCCGACCGTTTCGAAGCGCGCGTTTACCTCGATGCACAACCTGCTGGACGAAGTGTTCGCGGGCTGATGTGATGTTTTAACTGTTGTGGGAGTGCCCCTCCGGTCACTCCCACAGCGTCCGGGCAGGCCGCGGCCAATCAGCGCTTCGGCCTGCTGCCCACCGGCAATTCAATCCGCTCCACTTCCCCCGGCACCGTCGGCCAGTCCCCGGCCGCCCATTTCGCCCTGGCCTGTTCAATCAGCGCCGGGTCACTGGCGACGAAATTCCAGTTCATCCTCCTCGGCCCATCCAGTGGCGCGCCGCCGATCAGCACCGCGTGACATTCGCTCTGCGCGCAAAGCGTCGGCTCGCTGCCTGAATCCAGCACCACCAGACTGCGCGGCTGCACCGGCTCGCCATCCAGTAGCAAGTCGCCTTCGATAACGTACAACGCGCGCTGCTCGTGCTCGTCGGGCACACACAGCGTCGTCGCCGTCTGCAGGTTCAGTTCGGCGTAAAGCGTGGGTGACAGCACCGGCACCGGCGACTTCAGGCAAAAGCCTTCGCCCGCGATCAAGCGGATGCGAATACCCATGGCGTCGCTGACCGGCAGTGTGGCGGCGGGGTGATGGCTGTAATGACCGGCGCCTTGCTCATGGGATTTGGGCGAGGCCAGCCAGACTTGCAGGCCATGCAGGCGAGAGCCACTGGCGTGCAAGTCCTCGGGTGTGCGTTCAATGTGGGCGATGGCGCTGCCGGCGGTCATCCAGCTGACCTCGCCGGGCCTTACGTGCTGATCGCTGCCGAGGCTGTCCTTGTGTCGGATTTCGCCTTCAAACAGGTAGGTCAGCGTCGACAGGCCGATGTGCGGATGCTGGCGGATGTCCATGCCGGTGCCGGGCGCGTAGGTGGTCTCCAGCATGTGATCGAAAAAAACGAAAGGCCCTACGCTTCGGCATTGCGCAGCGGGGAGGGGGCGCAGGATCGGTTGGCCTTCGACGTCTTCGGCGCGGGGAATGATGGTCAGCATGATGGCGCCCTCTCTTTCGGTGCGGTTGTAGGACCGGCTTCAGCCGGGAAGGGGCCAGGCAGGGCACCGTTGATCTTGCCGCATGACAACCGAAGCGTTCGCGGCTAAAGCCGGTCCTGCAAAGAGCAGGTCCAACGCAATGGATTTCAGCAGCCCACAAAAAAGGCGCCCCGAAGGGCGCCTTTTGTCTGCAACTGACTTACTTGCCAGTCCAGCGCTTCATCACCAGCGTGGCGTTGGTGCCGCCGAAGCCGAAGCTGTTGCTCATCACCAGATTCAGCTCGGTGTTTTCGCGGGTCTTGGTCAGGATCGGCATGTCGGCAACGGCTGGGTCCAGCTCGTCGATGTTCGCCGAACCGGCCATGAAGTTGCCTTCCATCATCAGCATGCAGTAGATCGCTTCGTGAACGCCGGCGGCGCCCAGGGAGTGACCCGACAGGCTCTTGGTGGAGCTGATGGCAGGCGCCTTGTCGCCAAACACTTCACGCACGCCTTCCATTTCCTTGACGTCGCCGACCGGAGTGGAGGTGCCGTGGGTGTTCAGGTAGTCGATGGCCCCATCAACGGTGGACAGCGCCTGTTGCATGCAGCGGATGGCGCCTTCGCCGCTTGGAGCGACCATGTCATAACCGTCGGAAGTGGCGCCGTAGCCCACCAGCTCTGCGTAGATCTTCGCGCCACGGGCCAGAGCGTGCTCCAGTTCCTCGACCACCACCATGCCGCCGCCGCCGGCGATGACGAAACCGTCGCGGTCAGCGTCGTAGGCACGGGAAGCCTGTTCAGGCGTGTCGTTGCGTTTGCTGGACAGTGCACCCATGGCGTCGAACAGGAACGACTGGCTCCAGTGCTCCTCTTCGCCACCGCCGGCAAAGACGATGTCCTGCTTGCCCATCTGAATCTGTTCCATGGCGGTACCGATGCAGTGAGCACTGGTGGCGCAGGCAGAAGCGATGGAGTAGTTCAGGCCCTTGATCTTGAATGGCGTCGCCAGACAGGCTGAAACCGTGCTGCTCATGGTCCGGGTGACGTAATACGGGAGAACCTTCTTGATGCCTTTCTCGCGCAGGATGTCCAGCGCTTCCATCTGGTTCAGGGTCGAAGCACCGCCAGAGCCGGCAATCAGACCGGTACGCGGGTTGGATACCATCTCTTCGGTCAGGCCGGAGTCTTCCACGGCGCTCTTCATGGCCACGTAGGCATAAGCCGCCGCCTGACCAACGAAGCGCAGGGTTTTGCGGTCGACCAGTTCCTTGAGCGGCAGGTTTGGATCGATGGAACCCGATACCTGGCTGCGCAGACCCATTTCGGCGTATTCCGGGTTGAAACGGATGCCAGGGCGACTTGCACGCAAGTTGGCGGAGACGGTGTCTTTGTCATTGCCCAAGCAGGAAACAATGCCCAGACCAGTGATAACGACGCGGCGCATGCGAATACCCTTAGAAATTTTCAGTGGAAGTGAAGACACCGACGCGCAGGCCTTCGGCGGTATAGATTTCACGGCCGTCCACGCTGACCGAACCGTCGGCGATCGCCAGGTTCAGTTTGCCTTTGAGGACGCGCTTGATGTGAATGTTGTAGGTGACTTTCTTGGCGGTCGGCAGGACCTGACCGAAGAATTTCACTTCGCCCGAGCCCAGTGCGCGACCGCGGCCCGGCAGGCCTTGCCAGCCGAGGAAGAAGCCGACCAGCTGCCACATGGCATCGAGGCCCAGGCAGCCCGGCATCACCGGATCACCTTCGAAGTGACAGGCGAAGAACCACAGGTCCGGGTTGATATCGAGTTCGGCGACCAATTCACCTTTTCCGTACTTGCCGCCTTCTTCGCTGATGTGGGTGATGCGATCGACCATCAGCATGTTGGGGGCGGGCAATTGCGCATTACCTGGGCCGAACAGCTCGCCGCGACTGCAGCGCAGCAGATCTTCCCGGGTAAAGGCGTTTTGTTTGGTCATGCGAACTCCTCGATAATCCTGTGCGGCAGGGTGTGGCGTTACTTACCCAGTCTGGCCAGCGGGTCATCCCTCTGCTGGCAGCCTACTCATAGACTATTGCGTTGTAGTGAAAGTCACAGCACGGGTGAAATGAAAGTACACCTGTGCACTGAAATTTTTCGACCGCGCGTGGGCGTGGGTCGAATCGGCACACAAGACTGCCGGAATTTATCCTTTACCGCCAGTCGCAGATGCCTTAATGGTCAACCATCGCTGCAAAACCTGCTGTAAATCAGTACGTTTGAATGGCTTGGCCAGGTAATCGTTCATTCCGGCTTGCAGACAGATGTCCCGGTCGCCGTGCTGGGCGTTGGCGGTCAGGGCAATAATGGGCAACGTCGCCAGCCCCGGTAGCATTCTGATTCGGCGCGTGGCTTCGTAGCCGTCCATGACCGGCAATCGGCAGTCCATCAAAATCAGCGCAAAGCTTTCCCGGCTGGCCATGTTCACCGCTTCAAGGCCATCCGCCGCCACGCTTACCTGCAAGCCCAGGCTGCGCAGCATCGCCTCGACCACGGTGCGATTCACCGGGTTGTCCTCGACCAGCAGCACACAGGCGTCGCGGCTCTGGGGCATTTCGCCGACGCCGCCGGAGGCGGGTTCTATCACCGGCGGCTGAACCCGCTGCAACGGGATTTTTAGCTGAAACACCGAGCCGAGTCCTGCACTGCTCTGGGCCTGCAACGACCCGCCCATGCGTTCGGCCAGGTTGCGCGCAATGGGCAGGCCCAGGCCGGTGCCGCCATAGCGACGGGAGATGGAATTGTCCGCTTGCTGAAACGCGTCGAACATCGATTCCAGCAGGTCCGGGGAAATGCCGATGCCGCTGTCGCGCACCGCGCAGGTGAACAAAATGTGCTGCGGGTCGGCGAGGGTGAAGTTCGCTTCGACGCGCACGCTGCCGAACTCGGTGAATTTCAGCGCATTGCCGATCAGGTTGACCAGAATCTGCCGGATGCGTGTCGGGTCGCCCTTGACTTGTAGCGCCTCCATCGACGGCGGCAGATCCAGTTCCAGTGCCAGACCGCGCTGCTGTGCGTTGTGGGCAAATGCCTGAACCGAGGTGCTGATGAGGTCGGCGAGGTTGAACGAAATGCTTTCCAGTTCCAGCGCATCGCGTTCGAAGCGGGAGAAATCCAGAATGTCGTTGATGACCCGCAGCAGGTGCTCGGTGGATTCCATGGCCAACGCGGCGTATTCAGCCTGCTCATCGGTCATCTTCGTGGTTTCCATCAACTGCAGCATGCCCAGTACGCCATTCATGGGCGTGCGCAGTTCGTGACTCATCATGGCGAGGAATTCGGACTTCGCGTTGTTGGCACGTTCGGCTTCTTCGCGGGTGCGGATGAGCTCGTCCATTGCCTGCTTTTGCTCGCGGCTGGCTTTCTCAAGGCCCAGGGCCAGATTGTTGATGTGCCGGGCCAGATCGCCCAGCTCGGCATCGTCGGCAACCGGCAGCGGGGCCGAGTAATCGCCGTGCTGGATGGCTTTCACTGCCGCGCTCATGGCGCTGATCGGCTGGGACAGGCTCAGCGACAGGCGTCTGGCCAGCATGTAAGTAAAGAGAAGGGCGAACATCGCCAGTACACCGGCCTTCAGCAATATCTCCTGCTCGCGCTGGTTGAAGGCGTCGCTGGACATGCCCACCAGCACCCGTCCCAGATAGCCTTCCACCGGTACGCTGGGGTCGTCACCGGAACCGGCCTCGTTGGCATTTTCGAACGGCTGCGCGGACCTGTCCGGCTGCAGGCGGATGGGCGCCTGGAACACTTCCATCTGCCGCGAATGCCCTTGTTCCTCGGCGGGTTCGACATGAACCAGCACCTTGCCGGCACTGTTGCGCACCTCGAGAAAACGCACGTGGGGCGTGTTCATCGTGGCGTTCATGAGGTTTTCCAGGACGGCGTTATTGCCGACGATGACCCCGTATTCCGACGCGGGTGCCAACTGGTTGGCGATGAGTTGCCCGGTGTGATTGAGTTCCTGTCGCAGGTCCTGAATCCGCACCACAGTAAAGAAGCTGATCAGTAGGAGGGTCAGCAATAACGCGGGGCCCAGGCTGAGGATCTGCGTCCGGGTGCTGATGTTCCAGCCGCGCTGAGCCGTCACGACGCGATTCCAGCTGGCCGGATTCGCAGGATGTGCAGAGGGTCAGGCATGGCAAAGCCTGACGGGGCACGGGAAGTGAACGCTTGGTGTCATGTCACGGATCTCTTCGGGAACGACCTGACGATAGCTCATCGGCGTCGCTGAGGAATTTTCATCTCGGGGGCGCATCTTAACCGAGCTGTGGGCAATTTCCTCGGCAAGAGTGGGGGATCGGCTATAAGTTCGTGGGGGCACCTTTTGCCGCTGGCCCCGAGACTAACGCTCCGTATAATGCCCGCATCGCCAGATGTGATGGCCCTGAATGGATTGTTTTATGACCCAGCAGCAACCAATAGCGGTCCTTGGCGGCGGCAGCTTCGGGACCGCAGTGGCCAATCTCTTGGCCGGCAACGGTCATCGGGTGACGCAGTGGATGCGCGATCCGGAGCAGGCCGAGGCGATCCGGACGAACCGCGAGAACCCGCGCTACCTCAAGGGCATCAAGGTGCTTGACGGCGTCGAGCCGGTCACCGATCTGCACGCCACTTTGCAGGACAGTCAACTGGTGTTCGTGGCGCTGCCGTCCAGTGCGCTGCGTGGCGTACTGACCCCGCATGTCGATCTGCTCGCCTGCAAGATGCTGGTCAGCCTGACCAAGGGCATCGAGGCCGACACCTTCAAACTCATGAGCGAGATCCTCCAGGATATCGCCCCCGCTGCGCGGATTGGCGTGCTGTCCGGGCCCAATCTGGCCCGGGAAATCGCCGAACACGCCCTGACTGCGACTGTGGTTGCCAGCGAAGATGAAGACCTCTGTCAGCAGGTTCAGGCCGCGCTGCACGGTCGTACCTTTCGCGTGTACGCCAGCGCCGACCGTTTTGGCGTGGAGCTGGGCGGCGCGCTGAAAAACGTTTACGCCATCATCGCCGGCATGGCGGTGGCGCTGAATATGGGCGAGAACACCAAGAGCATGCTGATCACCCGCGCGCTGGCCGAGATGACCCGCTTTGCGGTCAGTCAGGGTGCCAATCCGATGACCTTCCTGGGTCTGGCCGGTGTCGGCGATCTGATCGTCACCTGTTCGTCGCCGAAGAGCCGTAATTATCAGGTCGGTTTTGCCCTGGGGCAGGGCCTGAGCCTGGACGAAGCGGTGACCCGACTGGGCGAGGTCGCGGAGGGCGTCAACACGCTCAAGGTGCTCAAGGCCAAGGCGCAGGAACTGCAGGTTTACATGCCGCTGGTGGCAGGGCTTCACGCCATTCTTTTCGAGGGCCGCACGCTGGAGCAGGTCATCGAGCTGCTGATGCGCGCCGAGCCCAAAACCGACGTCGATTTCATTTCAACCAGTGGTTTCAACTGATCCCTTGACGGAGAAGCTCTTGAACGAATCAAAACTCAAGCAACACGAATCGATCCTGCTGCGCATCTTGTGGATGGTGCTGTTTGTGCTGGTCTGGCAAGTGGCGGAGGTGGTGCTGGGGGTGGCTGTCCTGGTGCAGCTGGTTTACCGCCTGTTCAATGGCGCGCCGAGCCTCAGCGTCATGTCGTTCGGTGACAGCCTGAGCCAGTATCTGGCGCAGATCGGTCGCTTTGGCACCTTCCACACCGACCAGAAGCCATGGCCGTTTGCTGACTGGCCTGCGCCGCGTGCTCCTGAGGGCGAGGCGCCGCATGTGGTGGTTGTCAAGCCGCAACCGGCGCCTGCCGCGGCTGAGCCGACGCCCGTCACGCCTCAACCGGTGCCAGTGACTCCGCACCCGGTTCCCGCCACGCCGCCGGTGGTTTCCGAAACCCCGCCGGTGGTGGTCGACACGTCGCCCCCTGTTGCCGATGCATCGTCCTCTGCGCCGGTTGGCCCGTCGGTTACTCCGCCGGTTAAGCCCGACGAAGAGCCGAAACCGTGAAGCTCTGGATTCTGCGACACGGCGAGGCGAAACCTCAGGCCCGTACCGATGCCGAGCGGGAGCTGACGGCCAAGGGCCGCGAAGAGGTGTTGCGCAGCGCCGCTCACTTGATGGGTCAGCCGCTGCAGCGGATTATCGCCAGCCCCTATGTGCGTGCTCAGCAGACCGCCGAGCTGGTCCGTCAGGCCCTCGGGTTCACCGATGCCATCGTGACCGTGCCGTGGCTGACGCCAGACTGCAACCCGCACAAGGTGCTCGAGCAGCTGGATGCGTACAGCGCGGAGAATGTGTTGCTGGTCAGCCATCAGCCCTTGGTGGGCACGTTGATCGGGCTGGCGGTGCATGGCTCCTTGCAGCAGGCGCAACCGATGCACACCGCCAGTCTTGCTCAGCTTGAGGCGGAATTGCCCCTCGCCGGCGCGATGGAACTGGTGGATGTTCGGCACGCTGAATGATGGGGCGGTGAGCGGTTTGCTCAGCTCCCCCTGTTGCCTGTGATATGTATTGATAACTCTCTAATAACAAGGAAGAACCATGAGTGTATGGCGTAGCCCCCCGGACCTTGACGCGCTTAATGCGAAGCAGAAGAACACCATCGGTGAGGTGCTGGATATTCGGTTTGAAGCGGTCGACGATCGGTCTCTGACGGCGAGCATGGCGGTGGATGAGCGCACTCATCAGCCTTACGGTTTGTTGCACGGCGGCGCATCGGTGGTGCTGGCGGAGACGGTGGGGTCTACGGCCAGTTATCTGGTGATTGATACCGATCGGTTTTTTTGTGTGGGGATTGAGGTCAACGCGAACCATTTGCGCGGGGTGCGCAGTGGGCGGGTAACGGCGGTGGCGCACCCGGTGCATATCGGGCGCACGACCCATGTCTGGGATATTCGTCTGACGACGGAGGACGGCAAGGCCTGTTGTATTTCCCGGTTGACGGTGGCGGTGGTGCCCCATGGTGAGCAGCCTCCGTCTCGCTGATGGTTGGGCGCTTGACGCCAAGATCAAGGGCGTCGGCCTAACGGCCTCGGGTTTCGCCTTCGGCGAGTTACTTGGAAAAGCACCCCAAGTAACCAAAGGTGCCTGCTCCTGGTTGGGCCCGACTTCGTCAGGTTCCTTCACTCCGTTCTCGCTCCGTGGGCCCGCCGCCATCCGCCATCCATGGCGGGGGGCGGCTCTCGCGGCATCCATGCCGCTCGGCCCACGAAGCGAGACCTGCGTTCAGCCTGCACCCAAGTCGCGATTGGTGTCGTCTGGTCTTTTTGTGCATGAAGATCAAAAGCAGATCAAAAGCTTCCCGGCTAAAGCCGGTCCCACAGGGTCACCGCCAGTCCCACTGGCTGCACGCGCTGCTGTGAGTGGGACCGGCTTTAGC
>NZ_JASCOY010000095.1:0-16738 GCF_029960075.1 Pseudomonas sp. PS02290 | reverse complement strand
ACGCAGACGACGCGGAGTGGGCCGAGCGGCATGGATGCCGCGAGAGCGCCGCTAGGACATGGATGTCCGTTCGGCGCGGGCCCACGGAGCGTCGTCGGAGTGAGGGAACCCTGAGGAACGAAGGGCCAAACCAGGAGCAGGCACCCTTGGTTACTTGGGGTGCTTTTCCAAGTAACTCGCCGAAGGCGAAATGTCTGCCGTTAGGCAGATGCTCTTGATCCAGATCTTGAAAGCGAGCCCCGCGAGCGCGCTATTGCAAAGCATCACTGAGATGCCCCAACCCCGCCAGCTCAAGCTCCTGCCGACGAATACTGTCCAGACTCACCGCCGCCCCCAGCGCATCGGGCACCGCGTGCCAGACCACAAAATCCCGCTGCACATCCAGAAACAGAAAGAAATCGTTAAACAACTCCGCCTGCGAAAACCGCCGCTCCAACGCATCGCGCAACTGCTCCGGGCGCAAGGCCCGGCCCTCGATATGCAGCGCGATGCCCCAGTCCCGATGCTCACGTCGACTGACAAACGCCACACCCGTCGCCACCGGCCAGATCGCTGCACGCTCGGCGGCGACGTGGGCGTAAAACGCTGATTTTTCCGATACCCGAATCATGCTCAGTCCTTCAATGGCACCACAGTAAAATCCTGCTCATGGTCACGCTCATCAATCCCCTGACGCATGTCCGGCGGCCACCAGATCACCAGCTCCCGGTCATTGGAATCCGGCCGCTTGCACGAATAACCCGAACACCCATGGGTGGCACACCCCGCCAACGTGGCAGTGACCAGAAACAGCAAAAGCAAACCGCGCAGGTTCATCGTGTAGCCCCCTTGAGCAGCGAAGGTCGGTTCTGTTTGGCCTTGCTCGACACCTGCGGCTGACGCAGGGCGATGTAGATTTCACTCTCCGCCCCCGGCTGCAGCCACGCATGGGGCCAGGCGCTGACACCCATCACCCAGCGACCGCCGCAGCGGCTTTCGTCGATGCGCACCGGTTTGCTGGTGGTGTTGCGCGCCACGACCACCGCGATGCCCCAGTCCTTGCGGGTAAACCACTGGGAACGCTGGCGATCCATGCTCAGCCCGGCACCTGGATCACACAGGCTGTCGGCTTCAAACGGCAGGGTCTCGCCGCTGTTGAAGCCCACCGGGGTCACGCCGTCGAGCAACTGCGTGAAGGCGTTCTGCACGTCGCTGCGGGTCGGTTGTTCGCCACCGTCGCGGCGTTCCTTGATGCGTTTCATCTGGTCATCAACATCGTGGGGGTTGCCGTTCTGCACGTAACGCGCCGGGTTGATCTGATCGCCTATCAGCCTCGGCGTGAGGATGAACAGGCGCTCACGCTGGTTCAGCTCGCGACTGCGGGACTGGAACAGCAGTTTGCCGATGACGGGGATGTCGCCCAGCAGCGGGATTTTGTTGACCTTGTCGGTGGTTTCCAGCCCGTGGAATCCGCCGATGACCAGCGACCCGTGCTCAGCGATCACCGCCTGGGTGCTGACGTTGCCCTTGCGCACCGCCGGCTGGTCTTCGTTGATTTGCGAGGTGTCGATCTGGCCGTCTTCGATGTCGACGATCAATTGCACCTGGGATTTGCCGTTCTGGTCCAGGGAGCGCGGAATCACCTGCAAGCTGGTGCCCGCCGTAATGGGGACAATGTCCGCGACGCGCTCGGACGTGGCGGTGAGGTATTCGGTGCGGCTGAAGTCGATCACCGCCGGCTGGTTTTCCAGGGTCAGGATCGACGGATTGCCGATCACCGACGCCGCACCGTTGCCTTCGAGGGCATGCAGGTCGGCCGAAAACTTGCCGGCGTCCTGAATGAACAGCGTGGTGCTGGTGCCCTGCTCGAACAGGTTGGCGCCGCCGCTCACGCTGCCGCCCTTGAAATTCCAGCGGCTGGACAGCTGCGCCAGCTCGTTGCGGTCGATGTCGAGAATCACCGCGTCGATCTCGATCAGGTTGCGCGGCGTATCCAGTTCCTTGACCAGCTTCTCGTACATCGCCCGGCGCTTGGGCAGGTCGTAGATCAGCACCGAGTTGTTGCGCACGTCGGCGCTGACGCGGATTTTCGAGCGGCCCGCCGCTTCGCTGGACGACCCGCCGCGTTTGCCCTTGGAGCCCAGCACCCGATCCAGCCCCTGTTCGATGGCCCCGGTGTCAAAGCCCTGGCTTTGCATGCCGCCGTAGTTCAGGCCTGAGGACGTGGCGCCGCCGCCTGCAGATCCCCCTGCGCCGCCCTGCCCTTGCAGCAGGTTGACGCCGTTGATGGACTCGCCACGGGAGCGACTTTCCAGCAGCTCCTGGAGAATGCTGGCGACGCCGGCGACGGTGAGCTGTTGATCGCGATAGCGAATGGTGCGGTCGGCGGCGTTGGCGTACTTCAGCGGGAGGACCACGATGTCCTGCTTCTCGGCTTTTTCCGGCGCCTCGACCTTCTTGCTGTAACTGCGCACAAAGTCGACGTACTTGGCCGGGCCGCGCACCAGCACCACGCCTTCGTCGGGCAATGCGCCCCAGCCGAAGCGCTTGTCCAGCAGGCCGACATCGGACAGCGCCTGCTGCAGGTCATCAACCGCTTCCGGCGACACTTCGATGCGCGCCGAGGTCTGCTCGCTGGTCGGGCTGATGTACAGGGTTTCGTTGTAGACGAACCACTGGAAGTGATGCTCCTGACCCAGCCGGTCGAGGAATTCCTGGGGGTTCTGCGCACGAATGCGTCCGTCCAGCGTGCCCTGGATCGCCGGCATGTCCAGGCCGATGCCGAACTCCTTGGCGAAGTCCGCCAGCGCCGTCGCCAGTTCAGTCTGCCGCGCATCGTAGGCGTAGGCGGTGTGTTTCCAGGCGTCAGGCACCGCGGCCAGCGCCGGCGCACCAATGCCGATCATCAGCAAAGGCAACCACATTAAGGCCTTGCGCATTTCACACTCCCGGTTGCCAGGTTCTGAGGGTCGAGCGGGACGACGAGGCGGTCGCGCTGCGAATCGAGGTTTGCATGAGGCTGAGCATCGCGGCGCGCTGATTGGCCAGGCGCTCCAGACGTTCAAGCAGTTGCGTGGGGTTGCAGGGATCTGGAATCCAGCTCACCAACACCACGCAGCGGGTGTCGGGGTCGATGGCCAGCCCGCCCTCACAGGCACAGGCCACGCCGGCACCGCCCTGGGTGAGCACCGCGTCAAGGCGCTGCGGGTCGCTGCCGTCGTAGGGATCGAGCACATCGAGGCTCAGGCGAATGCCGTTGCCCGACACCGCCAGTCGCGCGTTGGCGTCATCGATCCAGCAGTCCAGCGGCGCGAGTGGACGGCGCTCGCACCACTGGGCAAGGATCGCGCTGAATTCACTGAATTCCATCGATGATCGCTTTGGTGATGCCGTGTTTGGCGCGCAGCCCTTCGTTGAGAATCATGTTGGCGACGTTGGTCTGCTGCGAGGCATCGCTGAACGCCTGGAAATCTTCCATGGTGCCGCTTTCAGAGGCGGTTTCGGCGGCGTCCTGCATGTCGTCCTGGGCGCGGGAATAGGAGTGATCGAGGTGGTTTTGCAGGGATTTGAAACTGATCATGCCGGTGGCTCCAACTGAGGGATTCACCCCCTGAGTGGAACCTGCGGCCGCTCCGGTTCCATGAACCGTCACAACCGGGTCAAGAAAAACTCATGAAGGCGCCGAAGCCCCCACCAGCCCGCGGCGCAGGCTGTCCCAGTCGATGTCGAACGCACCATTGGCGTCGCTCAGGCGCAAGGTCTGCGGCGCCAGCGTCGGGTCACCTTTTAGCTGCCAGTGATCGGCAAAGCGACTGGCCGACAGCCACTCACCGAGGCTGTCGAGCATGTCGGGATGGGCGCTGAGCACGGCCCTGGTTTCAACGGTCTGGCCGGCGGCAAGATTCCTCATCAGCGCGCGACTGCGTTCAGCGAGTGTCGTCTGGTCGAGCAACTCGGCGAGGGCCTCATTGAGCAAGGCTTCAACAACCTCCATGGATTCCTGCGCCAGCGCCGATCGCTGCTGCTCCAGCTGCTGCAGAAAACCGTTGGCGCTGTCCCAGAACTGCGCCAGCGCCTGATCCTTTTCCTGCTGCGCCTGGGCGTGTGCATCGGCAAGAATCTGCTCGGCTTCAGCGCGGGCGTTGTCCAGCACTTCAGCGGCGAGCACGGTACCGGCCAGGTCTTCGCGACGCAGAATGTCGGTGACCAGCACAGCGGAGGAAGACAACACAAGACGACGCTTGGCGAGCATGTTCAGCTCCTGAAGGACAATGAGGTAACCGCGATCATCAAGGCGTCGTCACCCGCCATAACACCGAGTGCCACAGGGTGTGCAGCTTGTTTTCGGGCAGCTCGGCGCAGGGCGGCGGCAGTGCATCCGGCGCCCAGGACAGGCGCAGCCGCGACCAGCAAGGCTCACCCGCCCACGCCGCCAGCAACACCCGCGCATCCGTCACCGAGGCGTCCAGCCATAAACCGGGCCGCAACGCTTTGGCCACCGCGCGGCACCAGGGCTCATGCACGTGCCCGGCTTCGTCAGCGCTTGCCTGCCCGCCGTGGCCGAAACAGATTCGGCCCGCCAGGGACAGCGCCCGGTGCTGCTGCGCTTCATCCAGTCGCAGCCACTGCATCAGCGAATCAACAGGCGGCGGCGGTTGGCTCGGGACCACGCCAACGCTGTGCAGAAACACGTCGTGGCGAGTGCCGAGCAGTTCCGTACAGTCCTCGCGGGTGATGCCGCAATGGTCGGCGAACACGTCGATCCAGTCGGCGTGGGCCCATTCCCAGGGCGCGCACCACCAGCGAATCCAGTGCTCCTCGACGCTGAGCATTACGCCCGCACCGGCATGCTCGTCCGGGCACTGCGGCGCAGGCCGATGCGTTGCAACAGCGCATTGCGCCAGTCGCCGCGCAGGATCAACACGATCAAGGCAATCAGCAGCAGCGCGGCAAACGGCGCGAGCCACAGCATGCGATTCCAGAAGTCGAGGTTGGCGCTGTCGATCAGAAAGGGCCCGAAGTTCACCAGCCGTTCGGTGTCCTGAAATTCCGCCGCCGGCACGAACACGATGGCGAATTTCTTCGAATCCAGCGGCTCGCCGGACATGCCGGGGATGCTGCTGGCGACCATTTGCTGAATACGCCCGCGCACGCTGTCGGGGTCGAGGGCCGAGGTGTGTTTGATGAACACTGCCGCCGACGCAGGCTGCACCGGCTCGCCCGGCGCGATGCGTTCAGGCAGCACGACATGGACGCGGGCGACGATCACCCCGTCGATCTGCGACAGCGTCGCTTCCAGCTCCTGGGACAAGGCGTAGATGTACCGCGCGCGCTCTTCCAGCGGCGTGGAAATCACCCCTTCCTTCTTGAAGATTTCGCCCAGGCTGGTGCGCGATCGCCGTGGCAGGCCGGCGGCATCGAGGATCCGCACCGCGCGATTGATCTCGGCCGTTGGCACGCTGATGACCACGCCGGTCTTCTCGCTGCGCTTGCGCGCGTCGATGTGCTGGTCGGCGAGGCTGGCGATCACGTCGTTGGAATCCTGCTCGGACAGCCCGGTGAACAGGTCCGTGTCATCGCTGCATCCGCTGAGCAGCAGCATCAGGCAGATCAGTCCCGCAGTCAGGTAGTTCACGGTATGCCTCTACTGCAGGTTGGTCAGTTTATCGAGGGCCTGGGCGCTCTTGCTGACGACTTTGGTGGTCAGCGCCATCTGCAGTGAGTACTGCGACAGCGACCGGCTCATCTGGGAAATTTCCAGCGGGTCGTCAGTGGTGGACGCCCGTTTCATCTTGCGCGCGGCTTGCTGCGACAGCTTGTCGGTGGCGCCAAGACGGTCCGACAGGGCGCTGGCGATCTGCTCGGACAGATGACTCTGCTGCATCGACAGCTCGGGGCGCATGGCGGCGTTGAAGAGATCGACGTCCGCCTGCGAAGGCCCGCTGACCAATCCCTGATCCAGGCGCGGCTCAAGATCGGTGGACGGCGATTTGAGTTGGTTGACATTGGAAAGGGTCACGGGCGTTCTCCGGCAGACGGTGTCGATGCGTACGGTTGGCTTCAGGAAAGGCTGTTGCTGTTGTTGCCGCCACCCACCAGGGCCGAGACAAGGGCAGTGGCGGCCTGGGCCAGCATGTTTTGCTGATCCTGCTGGGCGAACGGATTGGTTTGCCCGCCTGCGCCGTTGACGCCGGCACCGTTCTGTTCAGCTTCGAGGCCTTTCTTGATCAGGCCGCTGAGCAGTTGCCCCAGGTCCTGGGTCACGCTATTGGTGGCACCGCCGGACTGAGACGCATCGTTCATCGGCGTACCGAGGCCGCCGCCGACGCTGGCGTTGACGCCCTTCTGCAGCAGGTCACCCAGCAGTTGGCCGAGGTCTTGATTGACGCTGTTCGGGGTCTGCGCAGCGCCGCCCGATGGATCGGTGGGCGAAACGCTGCCGAGTGGCGACCCGCCGCCGGCATCACTGAGGCCGTTCTGTTCCTGACCGAGCTGGCTGCCCAGCGAGTCCAGTGCAGAACGAAAGGCAGCCGTTTCTTTGCCGTCGAGGAAATTGTCGCCCTCAGCCGTGAGTTCGTTCTTCCAGGAGCCCGAATCCGGCGCCGGAAACTTCTGCGGATCCTGGGCGGTGCGCTGGTCCATGAATTCGGCGATTTTTTCCAGCAGCGGCATGTCGCCCTTGGAGAAGGTCGTGCCTTGATCCGTTTTGGTCAGCAGGTCATCCAGCGAGGCCTTGGCCAGACCGTTGAGGGTCTGCGACATCAGGTCCGGCGCGCCGGCACCTGCCTGGCCTGCATCGGCGGCAGCACCAAAGTTTTCCCCCAGCTTGTCCTTGATCAGGTCACCCAGGGCAGCCTTGATCATGTCCGGATTGCCGCCAATCAACGACGCCAACGGGTTGTTCTTCTCCATTTGCTTGCCGACCATCTGGCCCAGCGGCGATTCCTTGTCCAGGTGCCCGCCTTTGGTCAGCGCCTGAGCGAGCTGATCGATCACGTCCTTGAGCGACTGCGGGGTCTTGTCGCCGCCCAGCGTTGGCTGGGACACCACGGTGCCGATGTGCAGGTTTTGCAGCGGATTGGTATTGGCATTGAGACTTAGCATGAAACCTCCATCCTCAGGTGGATGCCCCCTTTTTCAGGGGGCGCTCGGACCGATCAGTAGCTGATGCCTTTGGCGTTCTGCGCCTCGGCACTGATCGCCTTGTTAGCGCTGTCTTCCTTGCCGGAACGGATAGCGCTGAGGACATCGTTGGTCTGCTTGCGGATGTCGGCTTCGGTCTGCATGGCAATCAGGCGCGCCTGGCTGGCATCGGCCTTTTCGGTGGCGGCGTTTTGTGCGGCTTCGGCCTTGGAAGGAGCGGCAGATTCGGTGATCTGGTTTTCCTGCTTGACGTTGGTCACAGCGCTGGCTGCCTGCTGAGTCATTTGCCCGCCCGCGTTGATCGCGCTGTTGGCGAGGCCACCGACCATTGAGATTGGATTCATGTCGAACACTCCTGAGTCATCACCAGCGAAAGTGCTTGGTGCCAATGGGTGGCACCGACCTCGGGATCGGTTCCCCATGGGGCTCAATAAAATTCGGGATGTTCACGGAAGCTGCGGATATGGACGTGTGGACGAGCAGGTGTCGCCAGAAGCAGCGAGGTGACCGGAGGTCAGACGTCGAGTTCTTTCATGCGGTGGTAGAGCGTGCGACGGGGGATGTCGAGCTCCTGACTCACCGCTTCGACGCTGTTGTTGTGGCGCTTGAGCGCCGCCTGAATCAGTGCTTTTTCGATCACCCGCAACTGCGATTTGAGGCCCGATGACTCGCCCTCCTCGCCGGACTCGCCGCCCAGCAGCGGAAAGCCCATGACGTGACGCTTGGCCGCTGATTTCAGTTCGCGGATGTTGCCCGGCCAGTCATGGTTGAGCAGGACGTGACGCAGCACGCCGGTGGTCTCGGGCACCGGAATACCCGACTCTTGCGCCGCCGCCTCCGCGAAACGGGTGAACAGTGGAAGGATACGGGCGCGCTGCTCGCGCAGGGGCGCCAGCGTGACGGTCAGGACGTTCAGGCGGAAATACAGATCCCGGCGAAAACGACCCTGCTCGACCATTTCGTCGAGGGAGCGCTGAGCCGAGGCAATGACGCAGACGTCCAGAGCAATGGGTGTCGTCGAGCCAAGCCGTTCGACCGAGCGCGTTTCCAGCACACGCAGAAGTTTGGCTTGCAGGCTCAGGGGCATGCTGTCGATCTCGTCCAGGTACAAGGTGCCGCCCTGGGCCGCTTCGATGTAGCCGACCCGCGCCTTGTCCGCGCCGGTGTAGGCGCCACTGACCACGCCGAACAATTCGCTCTCGGCCAGGGATTCCGGAATGGCGGCGCAGTTCATCGCGACCAGCCGGCCCTTGCGTCCGGACAGCGTGTGGATCCGGCTGGCGACGGTGTCCTTGCCGGTGCCGGTTTCCCCTGACAGCAGCAGGTCGATCCCCAACTGACCGAGACTTCGGGCCACCACGCGCAGGTTCGGCACCTGATGGTCGTCCTCCAGTTGCTCATCGAATAACTCGTACACACTCATCCACGACCTCTGGTATTTCAGGGTTACGCGACATTGGCTGCGCGAGATTGGCTGCGAGGCGTCCATTGCGAAACAGCGCGCCTGGTGCGGCAGGTATATGTGGGACTCTGGGCAGGACTCGCTTTCGTGGGACCGGCGTTAGCCGGGAAGGCGTCAGGCGCTACACCACACGATTGATACGGAACACACTAGCCTCTTCCCGGCTGAAACCGGTCCTACGAAATCGCCGCTTCTTCCGCATCGTTCATGCCCAGCTCTTTCATCCGGTGATACAACGTGCGCCGGGGAATTTCGAGCTCCTGCACCACGGCTTCCAGGCTGTGCTTGTGGCGCTTGAGCGCGTCTTCGATGAGCATTCTTTCGATGACACGCAGCTGGGTCTTCAGGCCGGTTTCCAGATCGCGATCCGGAGGCGCATCGCCGCCCAGCAGCGGGAAGCCCAGCACGAAACGCTTGGCGGCAGACCTCAGTTCGCGAATGTTGCCGGGCCATGAATGGCTGAGCAGCAGTTGTACCAGGCGGTTGTCCAGCTCGGGGACCGGGCAGCCGAAATCGGCGGCGACTTCCTGGGTGAACTGGTCGAACAACGGCAGGATCTGTTCGCGACGCTTGCGCAAGGCTGGCATTTGAATGGTCAGCACATTGAGCCGAAAAAACAGGTCGCGACGAAAAAGCCCTTGTTCCACGAGTTCATCCAGAGGGCGCTGCGCCGACGCGATGACCCGAAGGTCCACCGGAATGAAGTCGGTCGAGCCCAATCGCTCGATGCCCCTGGTTTCCAGAATCCGCAGCAACTTGGCCTGCAGGCTCAGCGGCATGCTGTCGATCTCGTCAAGGTATAGCGTGCCGCCGCAGGCCGCTTCGATGTACCCCTCCCGGGACCGGCTGACACCGGTATAGGCACCATTCACAACACCGAACAACTGACTTTCCGCCAGGGATTCCGGAATGGCGGCGCAGTTCATACCGATGAAAGAACCTGTCCGACCGGACAAGTCATGAATACGTTTGGCCAGCGTGTCCTTGCCTGTTCCAGTCTCCCCGCAGAGCAGCAAATCCATACTCAGGTTGGCGGTATTCAATGCTATCTGCTGGATATCCAGCGCCACATTTTCAGGCTGACACGAACAGTCGCTTACATCGATTTCTTCTTTCATCGATACCTCTCGTAGTGGGAGCAAGCGATTTATTAATACCACGCATTTCAAAGGCAGCAATAATTAAATTTAGTTCCCCAGCGTCGTGAGACATACTTCACACCACCAACGTGATAGCACTTTGACTTTATTGACGGAGTTAACTAATTATCTGCAAAACATTCAAACGGCTATTTAAAATCTTCCGGTGCCCCCGACTGGACAATGAGTCATTGGGGCGTCCAAGGGCACGGCCGGCCTGGCGCCTGCATCACAATAGCTTAACAATCATCGGGTTATGCTCTGCCATGGTGCATTTCATCCCGCCCTGCACGATCGATCCTCCCTCTGCGTAACCGTTAACCATCGAACGCTCTTATTAATGCCGCGTACGACTCGCGAACATTCATCAAGCCCGCCTCGCCGACGACTATTAACTAACCGCCCGTGCCTGACATTAATCAGAACTAAGTGCCTTATTGCACTTATGAACTGTCGACCCCGAGAACTTATGTAACGCACTACAGACTTTACAAGTTGTTTAACAACTTGCCTGTTGCTTGCTAGTTCTCAGGACCATTAGTTTAACTACGTTCGGAAATCCGACTGCTCCAACTCGGTTTTCCGAACACGCTTTACTGTACTCTCGCGTATAGGTCCAAACCCCTTGAATTTAGAGGGTCGGGCATGGCGGTCATTTTATTTTCGACTATTAAATGCAAAGCAGAGGTTTGCGCATCAGTGCTGATTCGATAATGGGATCCAACTATTCATTGCCGTTGAGTACGACTTGTCCGGCACCGCTCACCGGACCTGAGCACTCATCAACCTATGGCAGTGGATGTTTCTAATTGTGTCTTCGGAGGCGACTGGCCATGATGTATCGGCGTTTTTACAAAGCGTCTGAAAAGTTCGGTGAAATTTTTGTTAATTGGTTCTATGAATAAGTCTGACCCGGCTCATCCGGGCCTATCGGGATGTGAAAAGCACACGGCCGGATTGTGTCCGCGCCGACACACGACGAGCCCATTGCTGCCAAAAGTGGGCCCGAAGCGGACAAATTGGTGACTGGAGTGTCGCTTCAGGGACGCACAATCCCCGCTGACGCCGTGGCAGTGGTCACCGCCAGTGCCTCGTTACCGGGCATGACGTCGTCGATCATTTTGCCGAGGGTGGCAGAAAGCTGCTCGAACTGGTCGCGAGGCACGAGCACGCGGGAGGGCCCGTCGGCGGTTTTTTTGCGAAGAAACGCCGGATTGAGGTTCAACAACACCGAGCGATCAATGCCGGCACTGGCGGCGAGGCGCTCCAGATCCACCGGCCGCGCCAGCTCCAGCACCGTGAAATACGGCGCGTTGGCCACCGGGCTGAGCTTCACGCCATAGGTCTCGGGTTCGCGCACCAGCATCGACAACGCCAGCAGTCGCGGCACGTAATCCTGGGTTTCCTTTGGCAGGCTCAGGTGCCAGTAATCGGTAGGAAGGCCTCGGCGCTGATTCGCGTCGATGGCCCGGCTCACCGTGCCCTCCCCTGCGTTATAGGCCGCCATCGCCAACAGCCAGTCGCCGCCGAACTGGGTGTGCAGGCGCGTCAGGTAATCCATCGCCGCTTTGCTGGACGCCACGACGTCCCGCCGTCCGTCATACCAGGCGGTCTGGCGCAGGTTGAAATCGCGCCCGGTGGCCGCCATGAACTGCCACAGGCCGGCCGCGTCACGGATCGAATTGGCTTTGGGGTTGTAGGCACTCTCGATGATCGGCAACAAGGCCAGCTCGGCCGGCATCGCCCGCTGGTCGAGGGTTTCGACGATGAAATGCAAATATGGGCTGGCCCGCTGACTGGCATTGCGGATGAAGCCTGCGTTGCCCAGCAGCCAGTCGCGCTGCCGCACGATGCGTTCGTTGACGCCGTTGTCGTCGGCCAGGCGGAAATCCTGTCCCATCCGTTGCCAGATATCACTGCCGTCGTAGGGTTGCGTCGGTCGCGAATAAGCCACCGGCTCTTCGCTGCGATGGAGCCCTGCCACCAGGCGCGGCGTGCGTTCGGTGCTCGCCTCGGGCGGGCCGTAAGACTGGCAACCGGCACACAACATCGCAACAGTCAGTGAAGCGAGGCGCATCGGTCGAACGACACGCAATGCGCCCGAATACGGGCGGAAGGCAGGCGGCATCGGAGGTCATCCTGAGAGGTTTATGCTGTGTGGCACGGGCGCTTGAATGGTTCCAATACGCCCGTGCTGTCACCTCCCTCCTCCGCGCCTCCTTATATAGAAAGCCTCTGAATCACGAATGCATCACCTTGTCGTGATCGCGAACGCTGTATTTCACCACGCCCCAGATCAGCAACTCGTCGCCTTCCATGACATAGCGCGGCGGGTATTTGCTGTTCTCGGACTTGAGGATGACCTCGTTACCCCGCATGTGCAGGCGCTTGCAGACTGGCTCGGTATTCAAGGCGGCGATGACAATGTCGCCGTGCTCGGCATACAGGCTGCGGTCGACGATCACCAGATCGCCGCAATAGATGCCCGCGCCCTGCATGCTGTCGCCCTCTATTTTCACGAGATAGACATGGGGCGCGCGGATGTCGAACAGCTCGTCCAGCGAGATGTGCCGCTCGATGTGATCGGCCGCCGGCGAAGGAAAACCTGCGGGCACTTGAAAGGCATAAAGGGGAAACCGCTCGCCCGCCGCCGATAACCGGCCAAGGATGGTGACACTCATGGGACTGACCTTGTGTTTGTTAACTGTACGTATATACAGTTAACGTTCTCAGCCGCGTGCGGTCAATCTGATAAGCAGGAAAATTCGACGGGTGACACATGTGCGGACGCTACTCGATCTACGAGCCAATGGACCATTACCTCAAGACGCTTGCGCCAGAGCAGTTGGTGATCAACGGCTACGATCTCTGGCCCATTGAGCGCTACAACGTGGCGCCGACCACCCGCGTCGAGATCATCCGCCCGGTGTCCGACGGTCTGAGCGTCGACAAGGTGCGCTGGGGCTGGTCGCCCTACTGGGCCAAAGGCAAACGGCCCGACCCGATCAATGCGCGGGTCGAAACCGTGATGACCGGGAAGTTTTTCAAGGACCTGTGGCCGAGCGGTCGCGCCCTGGCCCCGGCCAACGGCTGGTTTGAATGGGTCAAAGACCCCAACGATGCGAAGCGCAAGCAGCCGTACTTCATCCATTTGAAAGACCAGGGACCGATGTACTTCGCCGCATTGGGCCAAGTCAGGCCCAGCCTTGAGCCAGACGAACGCGACGGCTTCGTCATCATCACCGCCGCCAGCGATGCCGGCATGCTCGACATCCACGACCGCCGCCCGCTGGTGCTGACGCCCGAGCTCGCCCGGGAATGGGTCGACCCGCAGACGCCGGCGTCACGGCTGGCGCAAATCGCCCAGGAAGGCTGCCGGCCGGTCAGCGATTTCCACTGGCATGCCGTGGGCAAGGAGGTCGGTAACGTGCGCAACGAAGGCGCGAAGCTGATCGAGCCCTTGGCCGGGCTCGATTTGCTGACGGAGGATCAGGACAAGGACGTCTGATCGCAGTGCGTTGCGATCAAACGATGTGCCGGGTGCGGCGAGTGATCAGAGCGTCCACTTCACCGAGAACATCAGGTTGCGCGGATCGCCGTATACGCCGGTACCCGAGTTTGTCGGGATGCCCTGCCAGTAGCGGGTATCGAACAGGTTATTGACGTTGACCCGGCCGTCCCAGTGCTCGTTCAGCCTGTAACCGGCCATCAGGCCGACGATGCCGTAAGCGTCCTGATCCGCCTGGCCGTCGCCGACGCGATTGAAGGTCTTGCTCTGGGCCAGCACGTCCGCGCCCACCCGCCATTTGTGCAGCTCACCCGGCAAGGTGTAGCTGGTCGCGGCTTTGAACAGGTGCTTCGGCTGCTCGGGGGCGAACAGTTTGCCTTCGTTGCTTTTGGTGCCGTCTTCGACAAACTGGCTCAGCACGTAGGTGTAGGACGCCGAGAACTGCCAGTCCGGCGTCAGCGCGCCGCTCAGCTCGGTGTCGATCCCGCGGCTGCGCACCTTGCCCGCTGCGCCGTAGCAGCTGGAAGCCGGGAAGCTCGGGCAATTGGTGGAATTCTGGTCCTGCAGCAGATAGGCGCGGTTTTCCTGCTCCATCTCAAACAGCGCCACCGATGCATTCAGCGCGCCGTCGAAGTATTCGCCCTTCAGGCCGATCTCGTAGTTCTTGCCGGTCATCGGCTTCAACACCGAGCGCGAGGAATCCATTTCGGTCTGCGGTTTGAAGATTTCGGTGTAGCTGGCGTAGGCCGAGTACGTGTCGTTCAGGTCATAAATGACGCCAGCATACGGCGTGACTTCGCGCACCACCTTGTAATCACCACTGCCGACGCGGTTGTCGAAGTCATACCAACTGACGCGGCTGCCAAGGATGACGTGCAGCGGGTCGATGGGGTTCAGGCGCGCCACGGCGTAAACGCCTTCTTCGGTGGCGGCGTTGCGGGTTTCGTACAGGCTGGTGTCGACGTCGGGTTTGGTCACTGAATGGGTTGGGTTGTAGAGATCAATCGGCGTGCCGTCGGTCCAGCCGCCCCACTGGTGAAACTTCTCCTGCCGATGGCTCACACCCACGACCAGTTCATGCTCGCGACCGAACATCTGAAACGGCCCGCTGAGGGACGCGTCCAGGTTGGTCTGGTCGTCGTCGTCGCGGTACTTGCCGTGGTACTGCTGAAAGCCCAGACCGTCGTAGTTGCCGACGTAGCTGGAGAACGTGTCCGCCTCGGCCCAGATCTTCTGCCCCGCCAGCTTGGCCGACCAGCCGTTGTCGAAGCGGTGCGTGACGTCGGTGAAGAACATGATGTTGTCTTTGTTCCAGTACGACCAGTCGTTGCTGAGGAACGTCGAGCGCTTGAGGTGCAGGTCTTCGCCGTTCGGACCGCTGGGCAGACCGCCCCAGTCCGAGGTGTTGTCATCACGCTGTTTGGACGCGCCGACTGTCCAGGTCGTCGAATCATTCAGGTCGGCTTCGAGGATGCCGTAAAAGGTCTGGCGCTGATTCTTGCGGATGTCGGAAAAGCTTTTGTCGTCTTCATACGCTGCGACCACACGGCCGCGAACAGTGCCGGAATCGTTGAGCTTGTTCGACGCATCGACTTCGGTGCGATAACGGTCCCAACTGCCGGCGCTGGTGGTCACGCTCACCTGCGGCACGGCGGTCGGGCGCTTGCGCACCAGGTTCAACGTCGCTGCCGGGCTGCCCGCGCCGGTCATCAAGCCCGTCGCACCGCGGACCACTTCGACGCGGTCGTACATGGCCAGATCCGCGCCGGAAATCACATCCTGGGTGTAGGCGCTGATGCTGCTCGGCAGCCCGTCGTACATGATGTTGTCGATCTTGAAGCCGCGCGCCAGAAACTCCTGACGGTCCGACGCCGTTCGGTGCAACGTCACGCCGGGCGCGTATTTCACCACGTCGTTCAGGTCGTTCATGCCCTGATCGTCCATGCGCTGGCGGGTGATCACACTCACCGACTGCGGCGTCTCGCGAATAGACAGCGGCAGCTTGGTCGCCGTGTTCATGGAACCCGTTGTGTATGAGCCCGAATTCTCCGTGGTCGCTTGCCCCGCGATGCCGTAATCGGCGTTGATGCTCAAGCCTTCCAGCGCGACCGCGCCCGGTGCCGGGTTGCCGCTGGCACTGCCCGGTTGAGCGGGCGACGTGACCGATGGCTGATCGGCTACATCCTGCTGCGCCGGCGCTGCGAGGGAATGGCTGGAGAAACCAAGGGCGACGAGTGCCGACAAGGCTGGCAGGGCGGGACGTAGCATCGGGTGCTTCCTGGAGAGGACGAAGGCGTGCTGATCTGCGGCACGGCACCCTGACGAGCGACGCTCCGCATGGCGAAAAGCTATGAGGGCGCCGATCGTAACAACTTTTTTATAGATTGGTAATGCAAAGCGTTATCAGCTGTTAAGGTTTCTGATTCGTCTTTCCAGGCATGGCATCGTTAAAGGACGCAAAGGCAGCCAGATGCTCTGCAATGACGGTCGTGCCGGGTTCGAGACAGGCCGGGAGGGATGCCTACAAAATCTTTTCTAAAGATTTCAGCCGTGCTGCCGACACGCACCTACAAGCCTTTCTACTATAGGGAAATGAGGTGGCGATGGTATTTTGTCGTGGCTGTGCAAAGGAGCTGCATGAAACGGCAGTCACTTGCCCACAATGTGGCGCGAGTCAAATCACCTCAGCAACGCTCCCAATCCCCCCTGCAAACGCTGGCTCCCCCTGGATGGCAATCCTTTCACTCGTGCTCAGTATCGTGTGCACGCTTGCACTCTTTGACGACAGTGAATGGGACACAGAGACGATTCAGGGCCTGGGCCTGTTCTCTGTCATCGCCCTGATTCTGGGGATCATCACTATCAACACCAAAAGACCGGGCTATGGCATGGCCATCGCCGGGACTGTGTTATCCGGTGTCTCGCTGCTTATTTTCGTTGGACTGTGTGTTAATTAATCAAAGGAAGATTCAAATGGCATTTTGTCGTGGTTGTGCAAAGGAAATCAGTGATGGTGCTGTCACGTGCCCGCAGTGCGGCGCGCCGCAGCTGGCGTACGCAGGCGGCGGCAATAGCGCTGCCGTTGTCGCCCAGCCAGGTTTTTTTCACTGGTATGTGGACGTTCTGAAGAAATACGCGGTGTTCATCGGGAGGGCGCGGCGCAAGGAGTACTGGATGTTTTTCCTGATCAACGTCCTGATCTCTATCGCGATTGCCGTTGTTGACGCCATCATCGGCACCAACTCCATGCTCTCGAATATTTACAGCCTTGCGTTATTGATACCCGGCCTCGCCGTTGGCGTGCGCCGACTGCACGACACTGATCGCAGCGGCTGGTGGCTGATTGTGCCTTTCGCCAACATCGTGTTCCTGGCTACAGAAGGTCAGAAAGGCGATAACCGCTTCGGGCCGGCTCCCCTGTAAGCTGATCGGAAGTGGGGGGGGGGGGGGGGGGGGGGGGGGGGGGGGGGGGGGGGGGTGGGGGGGCCGCTCGCCGACCCCCCCCAC
>NZ_JASCOY010000094.1:0-16779 GCF_029960075.1 Pseudomonas sp. PS02290 | reverse complement strand
AGCTTGCTCGCGAAAGCGGCATGACAGACAGTTTTAGTAGCCTGAACTGACGCATTCGCGAGCAAGCTCGCTCCCACAATGGTTCTGTGACAATTCGGGCATTCCCACGCGGAACGTGGGAACGATCGCAGCGATCACGCCCTCACTTCACCACCATCCCCACACCCCGCCCACGGGGATCGGACGCGGTTTCGACCTTTGTGCCGTCGATCTTGATCGCCTGCACATTGCCCATCGACCAGCCCTGGTCCTTCAGCGTGTAACCCATGGCCGTCAGCTCGTCAGCCACCGGTGCGGCCAGCGGTGCAAATTTCTCGGTGTAGATCGTGTCTTTCGGCAGCAACTGGTGATGAACCCGCTGCGCCGCGACGGCGTCTTTCAGCGGCATGTGGAAGTCATAGAGGTTGTTCAGCACCTGAAACACCGTGGTGAAAATCCGTGAGCCACCCGGCGTGCCCAGCACCAGCGTGACCGCACCATCGCGGGTGACCAGGCTCGGGCTCATCGACGACAACATGCGCTTGCCGGGCTGAATGGCATTGGCATCCCCGCCCACCACACCGAACGCATTGGCCACGCCGGGCTTGGAGCTGAAATCATCCATCTCGTCGTTCAGCAAAAAGCCTGCGCCCTTCACCACCACGCCGCTGCCGTAATCCCAGTTCAGGGTGTAGGTGTTGCTGACCGCGTTGCCCTTGGCATCGACGATGGAGAAGTGCGTGGTCTGGTGGGATTCAAGCCCGGCCTTTACGTTTTCCGTGGGCGAAATCGCCGTCGGGTTGACCTCATGGGCACGCTTGGCCAGATAGGCGTTATCGGTCAGCTGATTCACCGGCGCCACGGAAAAGTCCGGATCGCCCAGGTAGTTGGCGCGATCGGCGAACACGCGTTTTTCGATTTCAGCGAGCAGATGGATATAGCGCGCCGAGTTGAGCGGCACGTCTTTGAAGTCATCGGCAAGCAGCTGCTTCATGCCGATCAATTGCGCCAGCGCTATGCCGCCGGAACTGGGCAGCGGCGCGGTATAAAGCGTGTTGCCGTTGAAATTCACGTGCAGCGGCTTGCGCCAGACCGCCTTGTAATCCTGCAGGTCCTCTTTAGTGATCAGGCCGTTGTCGTGCTGCATCTGCGCCACCAGCAGATCGGCCGTCTGGCCCTGATAAAACTCGTTGGCGCCTTTGTTGGCGATGCGTTCCAGGGTCTTGGCCAGCTCCGGCTGACGGAAGGTCTCCCCGGTCTTCATGTCGCCGAAGTAATCCGCAAAATTGGTTTTGCCGTTGAGCTGTTTGATGGCTTCGGCGCCGTACATGTACTGCTTGTCGGCGACCTTGAAGCCGTTTTTGGCATAACCAATGGCCGGCGTCAGCAGCTCGGCCCACGGCAGCTTGCCGAATTTCTGATGCGCTTCCCACAGCCCCATTACCGTGCCGGGCACGCCCGAGGCACGTGCGCCCACCAGACTCATGCCCGGGATGACCTCGCCCTTGTCGTCCAGGTACATGTTGCGCGTGGCGGCTTTCGGCGCGGCTTCGCGGTAGTCGAGAAAATACGGCCGACCGTTCATGAACAGGGTCATGAAGCCACCGCCGCCGATGTTGCCCGCTTCGGGGTAAGTGACCGCCAGGGTGAACGCTGTGGCAACGGCAGCGTCGACGGCGTTGCCGCCCTTTTTCAGAATCTGCGCAGCGACCTGGGCACCGTATTGGTCCGGGGCCGCAACGGCGCCGCCTTCCAGCACCACGGCATACACTGGCGAACTCGCGGCGAAGATCACCGACAGGGCAAGGGTTTTCAGGGTCACTGCACGCATGGGGCTTCCTTGATGGCAAATGCGACAGCTTGGAACTGATGGGCTGTCTGGAGGCTGAAGAGACTAACGGTCCGGCTGCACATTAATGATGAAACTTGGCGCAAACGCAAACGGCCAAGCGCCTAAACCGGGGCACGTTCAGGTTCATCCCGAACGGGAAACACCACCGCCCTCTCCCGCCGCAGATTGAGCGCCAACACGCTCGCCAGCACCACAATCGACCCGACGATCACCCGCTGTGAAGGCAACTCGCCCAGCATCACCGACGCAATGGCGATGGCCATAGGCGGCGTCAGGTACAAACTCATCGAGGCGCGGCTGACGTCCATGTGCTTCAAGACGTACGCCCAGGCCAGATACGCCAGCGCGCTGGGGAACAGCCCCAATACGCCCACCGCCACATTGACCCGCATCGGCGCGTTGACGATTTCGCCGATCAGCCCCGGCAGGTAAACCAGCAGGAACACCGTACCCGCCCAGACCGTGTAACAGACCATGGTCAGGCCGTCGTACCGGTGGCTGTGACGCTTCTGCAATGAGAAATAAACGCTCCAGGAAAACGCCGCCACCAGGATCAGCAGCCCGCGCGCATCCATGTGGCCAATGCCGCGATCACCAGTGACGACAATTGCGGCGCCCACCAGCCCGAGCGCCACACAGCCCCAACGCCAGGCGCTGACCCGCTCCTTGAACACGAAATGCGCCAGCAGCGCGGTGAACAGGGGTGTCGACTGAACCAGCACGCTCGACGCCCCGGCAGTCACGCCGGCCTGGCCGAAGTTGAGGGCGATGTGATGCAGGCTGACGGCGAAGAAACCCAGCACCGCGAGCAACGGCAGATCTTTCAGGCGCGGTAACGCGATGCGTTGCGATGAGGCGATTAACAGCATGAACACCGACGCGATCAGAAAGCGCAGCAGCGCCAGATGCCCCGGCTCATAGGCCTGCAAACCGATGCGAATGCCGGTCGGCGAGAAGCCCCAGCAAGCAACCACGAAGAAAGTGGCAAGGGCGACTTTCACCCCTTGCCAAGGCACTGCAGCACTAACCGTCGTCTCCGACTTGCAAACGGGTTCAGCCACCACGCTCATCTCGATACTCCTGCCGACAAGCCCGGCGCTTGCCCATGGCTGCGAGTATCGAAACAACCTATGCTCACCACAACCGAACAATAATGACGCAACTCCTCACTATGGGTGATGAATGGAACTGGCCCAGATTCGCATGTTCAAGACTGTCGTCGACACCGGCAGCATTGCCCGCGCGGCGGAGGTCTTGCATTGCGTGCCATCGAACATCACCGCACGGATCAAGGCGCTTGAAACAGAGCTTGGCACCGAGCTGTTCTACCGTCAGGGTCGCGGTTTGCGCATCAGTGCGGCGGGAGAAATCTTTCTCACCTACGCCGGCAAGATGCTGAGCCTGGCCGACGAAGCCAAACGCGCGGTGCACCCGGACGCCGCGCCATCCGGGCCGTTACGCATCGGCGCCATCGAATCTTCGGCCACGGCGCGGCTGCCGCGACTGCTGGCGCGCTTTCATGCGCGTTATCCGCAGGTGTCACTGGAGCTTACAACGGGCACCGGCACGCAACTGCTCGACGCGACGCTCAACCAGAAACTCGATGGCGCCATCGTCGCCATCGATGTCAAACGCCCACGGCTCAAGCGCACGTCGATGTACCGGGAGGATCTGGTGCTGATTGCCGCCGAGTCGTTGGGGCCGATTCGCAGCGCGGCGGATCTGCAGGGCAAATCGATTTTCATGTGGCCCGAAGGCTGCCCCTATCGCGCAGCGCTGGAGCGATGGTTGCAGAACGACGGCCAGACTCAGCCCATCGTCAGCATCGCCAATTACGGCACCATCGTCGGTTGCGTCAGCGCCGGGGCAGGCGTGGCGCTGGTGCCCAAGGGGGTTTTCGAGCAGTACCGGAAAGGCTCGGGCTGGGTCGGTTATGAATTCCCTGAACTGACCTCCATCGACAACCTGTTTTACTGGCACGAGAACGCCGAGCATCACCCGGCGCGGGAGGCGTTTGTGGAGATGTTGCGGGCGGAGTTCAGCGGGGTGGGCGAGGCGTGACGCGTCAGGCGGCGTACACCGCCAGTTTCTCCTGAATGAAATCCAGAAAGCACTGAATCCGCAACGCCAGCTGCGAGTTGCGGTAGTAAACGGCGTGGATCGGCTGGCGATAGCCGCTATTGGCCTGAGGCAGGATGACGTTGAGGCGCCCTTGGCGGATGTCTTCGTGGGTCATGAAGTGCGACAGGCACACGATGCCCTCACCCGCCAACGCCAACTGGCGCAACGTCTCGCCGCTGGAGGCCGAAACCGTCGGCTGAATGAACAGCCGGTCCCCGTCCGCGTGGCGCAACGGCCAGTGGTTGAGGGTTTCGGTCTGGGTGAAGCCGAGCAGCGAATGCTCGCTCAGCGCTACAACGGTTTTCGGCGTGCCGTGCTTTTCGAGGTATTCAGGGCTGGCGAGGATGTTCAGCGGGCTGCTGCCAAGAGGCCGGGCGTGCAGGGTGGAATCGGCCAGCACGCCAATACGGATCGCCACATCGGTGCTCTGTTCCAGCAGATCAATGATCAGATCGTTGCTGTTCAGCTCCAGCTGGATGTCCGGGTACAGCGCGCGAAACTCGGCGACGTACGGGACGATGGAATGCAGCATGAAGGGCGACGCCGCGTTTATCCGCAAACGGCCAGAGGGCGTCTGCTGGCGCACCGACATGCGCTCTTCCAGCTCTTCCATCTGATCCAGAATCTGCCTGGCCCGCTCAAGGAAATACTTGCCCTCCTCGGTCAGGTCCATGCGCCGCGTGGTGCGATTGATCAACGTCGTGCCCAGCTTGCCTTCGAGTCGCGACAGCGTGCGGCTGATGGCCGAAGGCGTCTGCCCGACCTGCTCGGCCGCAGCGGAAATCGAGCCGCTTTCGATCACCGTCACAAACACCTGCAACTCATCCGACCTGGCCTTCACTGTTGTCTCCCGCTCACAAGAGACCGGATATTAGCGCGCTTGCTGGCAAGAGCGGCAAGCTACAAGCCCTGAGCTGCAAGCCAGGCGCTAAAAGCCGTACGCCGTGAGCTTGCCGCTTGCCGCTTGAAGCTTGTAGCTCGCTTCTCGCTTCTCGCTTCTCGCTTCTCAGATCCCGAACACCGAGGCCAGATGCGCTTCATACCGCTTCACGTCTGCTTCCACATTCGGCATCTTCATCACGTCCACCGCCAGGAAGGTCGGCAGGCCGGTCATGCCCAGGAATTGGTTGGCCTTGTGGAAGGGGAAGTACACGGCATCCACGCCCTTGGCTTCGAAGAAGTCGGCCGGGTCGTCGAACGCTTGCTGCGGCGCATTCCAGGTGGCCGAAATCATGTATTGCTTGCCGTGCAGCAAGCCGCCGCTGCCATAACGCTGGGAGGCATCGGAACGGGTGCGACCGTCGTTGGCGTACAGGCTGCCGTGACCTTCGGTGAACACTTCGTCGATGTACTTTTTCACCGTCCACGGCGCCCCCATCCACCAGCCCGGCATCTGCCAGATAATCACGTCAGCCCAGAGAAACTTCTGCACTTCTTCGGCCACGTCGTAGCCGCCGTCGATGAAGGTCTGTCGTACTTCAAAACCGGCACGGTCCAGCAGCGCCAGGCCGGCTTCATGCAGCGTGGTGTTGTAGCGGCCATCGGAGTGCGCAAATTGTTTGCCGCCGTTGAGAAACAGTACTTTTTTCATATCAAGCCTCGTCCGTCGTCAATGCAGCCCGCGGCTCTGCGGTACTGGATTGAGGGTCTTCAATTGGAATGGACGGCAGAATATCTGGCGGACGAGACGGGAATAAGCCACAGACGGGCAAAATACATTTGCGCCTGAATCACGAGTCAGGCGGCTATTGATGAATTTATGTTGATAGAACGGCAGCGTGAATCCGAGCCGAACGCCGCGTAATCAGCCTGCGATCATCAGGTGCGCGCCCAGCAGGGCCATGCCGATAAAGAACATCCGCTTGAACACCAGCGCGCTGATCCGTTGACGCAGCCACTGACCGAACATCATCCCGAGCAACGCGGGAATCAGCGCCAGCAACGAGGCGCCCATTTCAGCGCTGCCCACTGCGCCGTTCCAGAACAGACCAACACCCAGTGCCAGGGTCGAGACAGTGAACGACAGCCCCAGCGCCTGCACCAGTTCATTACGATCCAGCCCCAGGCCCTGGATGTAGGGCACCGCCGGAATCACGAAGACGCCGGTGGCCGAGGTGACCATGCCGGTGATAAATCCGCACAACGGCCCGAGCCAGCGCTCGGCAGCGGGCGGCACGTTGAGCGTCGGCAGAAACAAGCCGCACAGCGCGTAGACAAACAGCGCGCCGCCCAGCGCCCTCGCCATGCCGTGCCCGTTGCCGAGGCCCAGTGCGTATGAGCCGAGTAGCGTGACGATGACGATCATCAACAGCAGCGGCCACAACCGCGTACAGAGTCCTCGCAAATGCCCGCCGGTTGCCAACTGCCAGAAGTTGGTCAGCGTCGAGGGAATCAGCAGCAGCGCGGCCGCCTGGGTCGGCAGCATCATCGCGCCGAGCAAGCCCATCGCAACCGTCGGCAGCCCCATGCCGATCACGCCCTTGACCGTTCCCGCCAGCAGAAACGTCAGCAGCACCAGCGCCGACAAGGTCCAACCAAGGTTCTGATAGAGCGATAGAAAATCAGTCATGGGCGCATCCTGCGAAAAGGTCGACGAGGGGAAACATCGGGCGTTGCAATCGGCGCCACTTCAACACATTCGGGCACCTGCGGTAACAGAAAAATAGTCGGCACCACGCTTCGGCTCAGGCCGAACCAGGCAGCTTTCCATTTCTGCCAACCCGACTTGCCATTTGTGACGTTTCACCGGCAGCCGGTTTTTCCTAGGATCCCCTGACGTCGCCGACGCCTGGCTCGCCAGCAATCACGTGTTTGAGGGGGAATGCATATGTCTGATGCAACTGAGCGTCTGTGGGGCGCGCGCTTTAAATCAGCGCCAGCCGAAGCGATGGCCAACCTGTCACGCTCGCCCGCCGTCTATTTCCGCATGACGCCTTATGACGTGGCAGGCTCCAAGGCCCACGCCCACGAGCTTGAGCGCGCCGGTTTGCTGAACGCCGACGAAACCCGCCGCATCATCGACGCGCTGCAATCGATTGACGAGGATTTTGCCGCCGGCACGATTCAGCCCATTCCCGCCGACGAGGACGTGCACACCTTCATCGAGCGCCTGCTTACCGAACGCCTTGGCGCACTGGGCGGGAAGCTTCGCGCCGGGCGGTCGCGCAACGATCAGACAGCCAATGACATGCGGCTGTTTTTGCGTGACCGGATTCGCGTGCTGACCCTGTCGATTCTGGATTTGCAGCAGGCGTTGGTCGGCCAGGCCGAAGCGCATATCGAGACCATCGCGCCGGGTTTCACCCACTTGCAGCAAGCGCAGCCAATCGTGTTCGGTCATCACTTGATGGCCCACGCCCAGGCAATTCATCGTGACATCCAGCGCCTGCAGGATTGGGATGAGCGCTTCAATCTGTCGCCCCTCGGCGCCGCCGCCATGGCCGGTTCCGCCATCGCCCGCGACCCGCAACGTTCGGCGGCGGAAATGGGCTACGCCGGGCCGTGTGAGAACTCCATCGACGCCGTCGCCAGCCGCGATCACGTGGCCGAGTTTCTGTTCTGCGCGAGCATGCTGGGGATCAATATTTCGCGCATGGCCGAGGAGTTCTGCATCTGGACATCGCGGCAGTTTCGCTGGGTCGAGCTGGATGATGCCTACGCTACTGGCAGCTCGATCATGCCGCAGAAGAAGAACCCGGACATCGCCGAACTGGCCCGGGGTAAATCCGGCCGTTTGATCGGTTCGCTGACGGCGATTCTGTCGGTGCTCAAGGCGCAGCCGCTGTCGTACAACCGGGATTTGAGCGAAGACAAGCACGCCATCTTCGACGCTTTGGACACGCTGAATCTGGTGCTGCCCGCCTTCGCCGGCATGGTTCGAACCATGAAGGTGCGCAAGGACGAATTGCTGCGGCAGGCACCTTTGGGGTTCACCCTGGCGACGGAAATCGCCGACTGGCTGGCCGTTCGCGGTGTGCCGTTCAAGGAAGCCCATGAGATCACCGGGCAACTGGTGCAGCTGTGCGAGGCGCAGGACATCGGGCTGCCGGAGCTGACGCCAAAGATGCTCGCCGACACCGACCCGCGCCTGACGCCGGAGGTGTTGGAGAGCCTGACGCTTGAAGCTGCACTGGCAGCGCGCAGCGGCTGGGGCGGTACGTCGCCGGTGCGAGTCGCCGAACAGATCGCGCGGTTTAAACAGCACCTGGTGGCGCAAGAGCAGTGGGCCAAGGATTACAGCGGCCCGCGGGGTTAGTTCTCGGTGGGACTGCGTGCATTTAGTGGGACCGCGTGCACATTGTAGGACCGGCTTTAGCCGGCAAGGCATCGGATGTCACACCGCGAAATTGCTGTGTTGGTGCTGGCCTCTTCCCGGCTGAAGCCGGTCCCACTGACTGACCGCGTGCACATTGTGGGACCGGCTTTAGCCGGGAAGAGGGCGGGGCGTGCACCCTCAGTTTTCCTTCTTGATGTAACCCTGAACCACCGCCGAGAAATCCTTGCCGCCATCACCGCGCAAACTCATCGCCTGATACAGCTGCTGCGCCAGCGCGCCCATGATCACGGGTTGGCGCGCGGCTTTGGCGGCCTCGGTTGCCAGGCCCAGGTCCTTGAGCATCAGCTCTGCGCCAAACCCTCCGGTGTAACCGCGCGACGCCGGGGCGGTTTCCACGACGCCGGGCCACGGGTTGTACATTTCCGAGCTCCAGCAGCGTCCGGTCGAGCTGTTGATGATGGTCGCCAGCACGCCGGTGTCGATGCCCAGGCTATTACCCAGCGCCATGGCTTCTGCCACACCGATCATGGAAATGCCCAAGAGCATGTTGTTGCAGATCTTGGCGATCTGCCCGGTGCCGACATCGCCGCAATGGACGATGTTGCGACCCATCTGCGCAAGGATCGGCTTGAGCACGGTGTAGTGTTCCAGGCTGGCGCCAACCATAAACGTCAGCGTCCCGGCCTGCGCCCCGCCCGTCCCGCCCGACACCGGCGCATCGCCGACCACCACACCTTGTTTCGCCGCTGCGGCCGCCACATCGCGGATAGTCTGTGGATCGATGGTGCTGCAGTCCACCGCCGGAACGCCTGCGCTGATGCCAGCCAATACGCCGTCTTCATTCAGATAAACCGCGCGAACGTGGGCTGCCGCCGGGAGCATGGTAATGACCAGGTCGGCACCCTGAGCAGCATGTTTGGGCGACTCACTGATGCGGCTGCCCAATTCGGCCAGCTCGGCCAGCACCTGTTGGTTCAGGTCGAACAAATGCAGCTGATGCCCGGCACGGATCAGGTTCCGCGCCATCGGCGCCCCCATATTGCCCAGGCCGATGAATGCGATTTTCATGGTTGTTCTCCTTGTTCAGTTCCAGTGCCACCGGCGACACGCGCGCCCGCTTAAAGCGCGTCGCACTCAACGCAAATTGATCGTCGTGTTCACCCCGTCATTCACGCTGTCGTCATCGAACCAGCGGCTGGTGACGGTCTTGGTCTGAGTGTAGAACTGCACCACCTGCTTGCCGTACGGCCCCAGATCTCCCAGCTTCGAACCGCGCGAACCGGTGAAGCTGAAGAACGGCACCGGCACGGGAATCGGGATATTGATGCCGACCTGACCCACATCGATTTCACTCTGGAATTTGCGCGCCGCCGCACCGCTCTGGGTGAACAGCCCGACGCCGTTGCCGAACGGGTTGGCGTTGACCAGCGCAATGGCTTGATCCAGCGTGTCGACTTCCAGCACCACGAGCACCGGCCCGAAGATTTCCTGAGTGTAGATCTGCATCTCGGTGGTCACGCCCGTGAACAGCGTCGGCCCGACGAAGTTGCCCTCCTCAAAACCCGCCACCGTGATGCCCCGCCCGTCCAGCTCAAGGGTGGCCCCTTCCTGAACGCCGCTCTCGATCAGATCAAGAATCCGCTGTTTCGCGCGCCTGGAAATCACCGGCCCGACATCGGTGCCCGCCTCGCTGCCCGCGTTCACCTTGAGCTTCTGCGCCAGCGCCTTCAGATCGGGAATCCACTGCTTCGCCGCGCCGACCATGACCACCGCCGACGTCGCCATGCAGCGCTGACCCGCCGCACCGAAACCGGCGCCGACCAGTGCGTTGAGGGTCTGCTCGCGATTGGCATCGGGCAGCACAACGGCATGGTTCTTGGCGCCCATCATCGACTGCACACGCTTGCCGTGTTTGCCGGCCAGCTCGTAAACGTGAGTGCCCACTGCCGTCGAGCCGACGAAGGAAACCGCCTTGATGTCCTTGTGGGTGCAAATCCCATCGACCACTTCTTTACCGCCATGCACAACGTTGAGCACGCCCGCCGGCACGCCCGCTTCGACGGCCAGCTCCACCAGCAGCATCGTCGACATCGGATCCTGCTCGGACGGTTTCAGCACGAAGGTGTTGCCGCAGGCAATGGCCATGGGGAACATCCACAGCGGAATCATCGCCGGGAAGTTGAACGGCGTGATGCCTGCGCAGACGCCGATGGGCTGACGCAGGGTGTAGGTGTCGACGCCGCCGGCGACGTTTTCAGCGAATTCGCCCATCTGCAGCGTGCCGATGGAGCATGCGTGCTCGACCACTTCAAGGCCGCGGAAGATATCGCCCTCGGCGTCCGCAATCGTCTTGCCCTGTTCGGCGCTGAGCACCACGGCGATGCGTTTGGAGTGTTCCCGGATTAACGCCTGCAGCTTGAGCATGATGCGCATACGGGCGCCAATCGGCGTGTGCCGCCAGGTGGTGAATGCCTTCTGCGCAGCGGCGACGGCGGCATCGACCTCAGCGGCCGTGGCGAACGGCACGTGGGCCAGCACTTCCTGGGTGGCGGGGTTGACCACGTCGAGCCACTCGGTGGTTTGCGACTCAACCCATTCGCCGCCGATCAGCAGCTTCACGCGGGCCACGGTGGTGTTGTTTTTGTTCAGTGACACGTTCATTGCCATTGCTCCATTCAAGGCAGCGCGCCTGCTTGAGCGCGCTGAAAAAAAGTCGATTCAGGCTGCGCGATGGCGAGGCGGATCGCGCTTCATCAGCGCGGTGCAGACCAATGCCACAAGCGCCATGCCGATCAGGTAGACGATCACGTAGTGCGGACTGCCGCCGCCCATGGCCAGTAATTGCGTGGCGATCATCGGGGCAAATCCGCCGCCCAACACGCCCGCCAACTGCACCGAGACAGAGATGCCGCTGTAGCGAATTTCCGCCGGGAACTGGCGAGCAAATAACAGGGATTCCGGCGCGTACAGGATCGGGAACACCACGCCCACCGCCAGCACCATCGCCCACCACACCATCTGCGGTTCGCGGGTGCCGAGCATGGCGAAGAACGGATAGACGAAGGCGCAGAGCAGCAAAAGCCCGGCGAAATACAAACGTTTCTGACCGACCTTGTCGGACAGATGTCCACACAGCGGCATCGTCACAAGAGAAAGCGCAGCGCCAGCGGTGATCGCGCTCAGCACGTCGGCACGGGGGATGAGTAACTGGTTGGCGGCGTACGCCAGGGCGAAGGTCACCGACATGTAAAACCAGGCGTTCTCAGCGGTGCGCGCGCCGATGATGGTCAGGGTTTCTCTAGGGTGCTCGCGGAACACTTTGAACAGCGGCACCTTGACGGCGATGTTGTCTTTTTTCAGCTTCTCGAAATCGGGCGACTCCGGGACTTTCAAGCGAATCAGCCAGCCCACGCCCAGCAGCACAACGCTGGCCAGAAACGGAATCCGCCAGCCCCAACTGAGCATGTCGGCCTCCGGCAATTTGGCAACCATGCCCATCGCCAGCGAGGCTAGTACCAGCCCGGCACCAACGCCGGTTTGCGGCAGGCTGCCGTAGAAACCTTTGCGGCCCTCGGGCGCATGTTCGACGGCCATCAGCACCGCCCCGCCCCATTCGCCGCCGACCGCCATGCCCTGGAGAAACCGCATCGCCACCAGCAGCACCGCAGCCCAGTAGCCGATCTGTTCGTAGGTGGGAATCAGGCCGATGATGATGGTCGGAATGCCCATCAGCATCAGGGTGAACAGGAGCATGGACTTGCGCCCGATCTTGTCGCCGAAATGGCCGAACACGATGCCGCCCAGTGGCCGGCCAAGAAAGCCCACGGCGTAGGTGGCGAACGCCGCCAGCACACCAATGATCGGGTCCAGTGCAGGGAAGAAGATCTTGTTGAAGATCAGTGCGGCAGCGGTGCCGTAGAGGAAAAAGTCGTACCACTCGATGGTCGTGCCAGCCATGCTCGCCGCGCCGGCAAGCCGGTAGGATCGAGCGTTTTTTACGGGGCCGGCATTGAGTGCGCCAGCGTCCGCCGTAATAGCGTTCTTCATAAACTCCTCCGCTTATTTATTGTTGTGCAGGGTGTTATGGCATGTGGGATGGGGCGATTTGCCGGGGCGTTACCTCGTTGGTTTCAGCTGCTGCAACAGGCGTTGACGGGCAGGTTGGATCCGGCCGCGCTTCGGAGTATAGATGTGCAAACTTCTAATAAGAACGCACATAAAAGCAGGTTCAACATGCACAAAAACATCACGTCCCTGAGCGCGCTGAACTGGGATGACATGAAGTTTTTTCTCGAAGTGGCGCGCACGCGCAAGGCCAGTTCCGCGGCCAAACGCCTCGCGGTGGACTACACAACTGTGTCGCGCCGGATCAGCTCGCTGGAAACTTCACTGGGCACGTTGCTGTTCGAAAAATCCCGCAATAACGGCTTCATCCTCACGGCGGAAGGCCAACGATTGCTCGGCGCGGCGGAGTCCATCGAAAGCACGCTGCACATCGCCTGCGAGCAGGTTTCCGGCTCCGGCGTCGCGTTGTCGGGGCACGTGCGCATGGGCTGCACCGAAGGCTTCGGCAGCTTCTTCATCACCCCGCAACTCAGTCACTTCACCGACACGTACCCTGCCATTTCGGTGGACATCCTGCCGCTGCCGCACTTCATCAGCCTGTCCAAGCGCGAGGCCGATATCGTCATCGCGCTGGAGCGTCCGGAACACGGGCCTTACGTGTGCTGCAAGCTGTGCGACTACAGCCTGAGGCTCTACGCCACTCAGGAGTATCTCGACAATCACACGCCGATCCACAAGACCGAAGACCTCGCCGACCATCCGTTCATCAGCTACGTCGACGACCTGGCCTTCAGCTCGGAATTGCTCTACCTCAGCAACCTCCTCCCCGGCGCCCACGCCACCCTGCGCAGCACCAGCGTCATCGCCCAATACGTCGCCGCGTTGCAGGGACGAGCGCTGGCGATCCTGCCGTGCTTTCTGGCGGCACAGGATGCTCGGCTGTTGCCGGTGCTGGAAAGTGAGGTGGATATCACGCGGCAGTTCTGGATGTATTGCCGCGAGGATTTGAGGAAGCTCAAGCGGATTACGTTGCTGTGGGATTACATCCGTGAGGCGACCGAGCGCAATCAGGGGTTTCTGCTGGGCAAGACGGAACGGATGACGTTTGTGGATTGAACGAAAAGTCGGCTGCAGGTAGGGGTAGCGCCCAACTTGCCTGCGGATGAAGCGCGATCCTGTGGGAGTGAGCTTGCTCACGAATGCGGCAGATCAGGCGCTGAAGATGCGGTGGATGTTCCTACCTATTCGCGAGCAAGCTCGCTCCCATGAACGTCGCATGCCTGAAGTCTGCGTCTACCTCGCACCTCCCGACCATAGTTCAGAAATCTCTGAACTATGCATTTGAGCTTTCCTATTCTTCCCGTTCATCGGCCGAATCTAAGATCGGCCGCAATAAAGGAGCCCGTCCAGTAGAGACACGGCCCGAAGATTGCCTTTTCTGATGTGACTGCCGCTGTACCCCGTTTCGGCCCGCGCCGCGGCGGAGCCCTGTCTCGGGTCACACGTCAGCCGCTTGCTGCAATCTTTGAGGACGCTCGATGAAACTGGAAATCTTCCGCACGCTCTGGGGCTATCGCGCCAGCAAGGCCCAGGCGCTGGATGAGCTGCTGGAAGCCGGATTCGACGGCATGGAAGCACGCCTGCCACTGACGCCTGTCGAGCGTGCGGAATTCGGTGCCTTCCTACGCGCCAATCACGTGCCTTACATCGCCACCGTTTTCACCGCCTACGACGTCCTCCCGGAACAATCAGCGACCACCGCGGAACACCTCACCGATCTGGAACAGAAGCTCGCCTGGTCAACCGAACTGGCGCCGCGCTTCGTCAACGTGCTGGCCGGCAACGACCGCTGGCAATTGCCACAGCAGGTGGACTTCTTCGGTCGGGCACTGGAGGTGGCGCGCAAGCACGGGCAGACCGTCACTTTCGAAACCCATCGCGCCCGCTCGCTGTTCAATCCGTGGGTCACCCTTGAGCTGATCCGCCAACTGCCCGATCTACGCTTCACCAGCGACATCAGCCACTGGATCGTCACCTGCGAGCGTTTGCTCGACGACCCGGAAGACGACCTCAGCGCGTTTGTCGAACGCGTCCATCACATTCAGGCTCGGGTCGGTTACGACCAGGGTCCGCAAGTCCCTCATCCGGCTGCCCCCGAGTACGCCCGAGAGCTGGCTTTCCATCAGCAGCACTGGGAAGCCGTGTGGACATCCCAGCAGGCCCGCGGTTATCAGGTCAGCACGATGACGCCTGAATTCGGCGCCGACGGCTATCTGCATCATCTGCCCTTCACCAATGTGCCGGTGGCCGATCTCTGGTCGCTGAACCTGTGGATGGGCCGGACCGAACGCGAACATTTCCAGCGCTTCACCCACACAACAAGCCGATAAGGAGCGTTTCGTCATGCCAGATCCGTCGCACGCGGCAGCCCCGAAGGTCGCCAATTTCAGCAGTATTCCGGTGGTCGATATCGCGGGGTTGTTCAGCCCCGACATCGCACTGCGTCAGGCCGTCGCCGACGAACTGGGCAAGGCGGCGCGGGAAGTGGGCTTTCTGTACGTCAGGAATCACGGCATCGCTCCGTCGTTGATCGACGGACTGCGTCAGGCGGCCAAGGACCTGTTCGCCCAGTCGCTTGACTACAAAATGCAGCACTACATCGGCACGTCGCGCAGCCACAAAGGCTTCGTGCCCGAGGGCGAAGAGGTCTACGCCAAGGGCAAGCCAGACCATAAAGAGGCCTTTGATATCGGTTATGAAGTGGGCGATGACGACCCACTGGTGATCGCTAAAACCCCGCTCATCGGCGCTAACGAGTGGCCGGACTTGCCCGGCTTTCGCCCTGCGGTCGAAGCGTATTACGCGGCGGTATTTGCCTTGGGCCGCCGCCTGTTCGACGGCTTTGCGCTGGCGCTGGGCCTGGAGGAAGGCTACTTCGAGGCGATGGTCACCCGTCCGCCGTCGAAGCTGCGACTAATTCATTACCCGTTCGACGGCGCCGCCCAAGATGCGCCCGGAATTGGTGCGCACACCGATTACGAGTGCTTCACCATGCTGCTGGCCGACAAGCCCGGGCTGGAAGTGATGAACGACCTCGGGCAGTGGATCGACGCGCCACCGGTGGAGGGCGCGTTTGTGGTCAACATCGGCGACATGCTGGAGGTCATGACCGCTGGTACGTTCGTTGCTACGGCTCATCGGGTACGCACGGTCAGCGAAGAGCGCTATTCGTTTCCGCTGTTCTTCGCCTGTGACTTTCACACCCAGATCAAGCCCCTTCCGCAGTTCGACAAGGGCACTGCCGACTACGAAGAAATCACCATCGGCGAGCATATGTTCGGTCAGGCGTTGCAGACCTACCAGTACCTGCGGCGCAAGGTCGAGAACGGCGAACTCAAGCTGTACGAAAAGGCGCGCAAGCCGTCGAGCTTCGGCCATCTGAAGAATCAGACACAGGACGTATCGTGATGCGATACGGCGCCCTGCATCACCCGAATACCCAGCACACCCAGCCCTACCTTCCTGACGTGGAGTCACCGACGATGCGCAACACTTTGAACACTGCTGTCCGCTTGACCGTGCTTGCCTCCGCCATGCTCGGCGCGTCGTTATTGGCTGCCACGGCCGCACAAGCTGCCACCACCGTGACGCCCGGGCAGTTCAAGGTTGGCATGGAGATCACCTACCCCCCATTCGAATCCTACGACGAGAAGAAGAACGTCGTCGGTGCCGACCCTGACCTCTCGCGCCTGCTCGCCAAGCACATGGACCTCAAAGCGGAGTTCGTCGACACCAAGTTCTCCAGCCTGATCCTCAGCCTCAATGCCGGGCACTACGACGCGATCATTTCGGGCATGTACATCACGCCGGAGCGCCAGACCCAGGCACAGACCATTCCCTACGCTGTAACCGGCGCGGCGATCATGGTGCTCAAGGACAGTCCGCTCAAACCCAAGGTGCCGGAAGACCTGTGCGGGCTGAAAATCGGCCTGGAAAAAGGCACCACGTGGGTCACCCAGTTCAACAAGCTGTCCGCCGAATACTGCGTGCCGAAGGGCAAAGGCCCGGTCGCCGTCAGCGAATTCCCGTCGGCACCCGAAGTGACCCAGGCGCTGCTGTCGGGCAACGTTCAGGCGCAAGTGGAGATCGACGGCGCCGCCGGCATGATCGCCGAACGCACCAAGGGCCGCGTGGTGGTCAGCACCGAGCATTCGATCTATCAGCAAACGCTCGGCATCTACGTGAAGAAGGGCAATGACGAGCTGTATCAGGCGCTGCTCAAGGCCTTCGACGAGACCAAAAAATCCGGCGAATACGCTGCGCTCTTGAAGAAATACAACCTGGAAGAGCCCGCGAACTGACGGCTTGATGCTCCACCCCTTGTAGGAGTGAGCTTGCTCGCGATTGGCCGTGACAGACGATGAAAGTGTGTTGGCTGTACCGAAGGCATCGCGAGCAAGCTCACTCCTGCAGGGATCGCGTTTGA
>NZ_JASCOY010000093.1:0-16892 GCF_029960075.1 Pseudomonas sp. PS02290 | reverse complement strand
GGCTTCAGCCGGGAATAGGGCGGCGAAAACACTGTGGATTTTCGGTGTGACATCCGACGCCTTCCCGGCTAAAGCCGGTCCCACTAACGGCATGCGGAGGGCGCCTTGCGAGGTTTTTCAGTGGGACCGGCTTCAGCCGGGAAGAGGGCAGGGTGAACACCCTTGATTTTTCGGTGTGACACCCGACGCCTTCCCGCCTAACGCCGGTCCTACAAATAGACCCGGTCTCGTTTTAAGCGCGAAAACCGGTCCCACTGGCCTGTCTCGTTTCGCCAATGTGACCCAAGCTACGTGATTCAGGGCGTGCGGCCCCTCAGGGTGGCGCGCGCTCTTTGGAGTGTTTATGGCAGTCAAGGTTCTCGTCGTGGACGATTCGGGTTTTTTCCGACGTCGTGTCTCGGAAATTCTTTCTTCGGATCCCACGATCCAGGTGGTCGGTACCGCCACCAATGGCAAGGAAGCCATTGACCAAGCCCTGGCCCTCAAGCCCGACGTGATCACCATGGACTACGAAATGCCGATGATGGATGGCATTACCGCGGTCCGTCACATCATGCAGCGTTGCCCGACCCCGGTGTTGATGTTCTCCTCCCTGACCCACGAAGGCGCCCGAGTCACACTCGATGCGCTGGACGCCGGGGCGGTGGATTTCCTGCCCAAGAATTTCGAAGACATCTCGCGCAACCCCGAGAAGGTCAAACAGATGCTGTGCGAAAAAGTGCACAGCATCTCCCGCAGTAATCGTCGTTTCAGTGGTTACGGCAGCACGCCTTCTGCCACCTCGGCGCCCGCGCAGTCTGCTGCGCCCGCTGCACCGCGCAGCACGGCTGCCGAAGCGCGACCATCGCGTCCGGCGCCAGCCCCTGCGCCTGCGCGTTCAGCCGCGCCGGCGTCGCAGCAGCCTGCAGCGGCGTCCCATCACCACGCGCCGACGTCGGCTGCGCCCAAGCGCAAAGCCTACAAACTGGTGGCGATCGGCACGTCTACCGGCGGTCCAGTGGCCTTGCAGCGCGTGCTGACCCAACTGCCGGCCAACTTCCCGGCGCCCATCGTGCTGATCCAGCACATGCCGGCCGCCTTCACCAAAGCCTTCGCCGAGCGCCTCGACAAGCTGTGCCGCATCAGCGTCAAGGAAGCCGAGGACGGTGACATCCTGCGCCCCGGTCTTGCACTGCTGGCCCCTGGCGGCAAACAGATGATGGTCGATGGTCGCGGCGCGGTGAAAATCCTGCCGGGCGATGAACGCCTGAACTACAAGCCCTGCGTCGACATCACCTTTGGCTCGGCGGCAAAATCCTACAGCGACAAAGTCCTCGCGGTCGTCCTCACCGGGATGGGCGCCGACGGCCGTGAAGGCGCGCGTCTGCTCAAGCAGAGCGGCAGCCAGATCTGGGCCCAGGACGAAGCCAGCTGTGTGATCTACGGCATGCCCATGGCGATCGTCAAAGCCGAACTGGCCGACGCCATTTACAGCCTCGACGACATCGGGCGCCACCTGGTGGAGGCCTGCAGCTGATGGATGTCTTGACGCTCATAGGGATCATTCTGGCGTTCGTCGCGATCATCGGCGGCAACTTCCTCGAAGGCGGGCACCTGGGCGCCTTGCTCAACGGTCCGGCCGCGCTGATCGTGCTCGGCGGTACGCTGGCGGCCTGCCTGCTGCAGACGCCCATGAGCGCGTTCAAGCGGGCGATGCAGATCTTCATCTGGATTCTGTTTCCACCACGCATTGATCTGGCCGGCGGCATTGATCGCGTCGTGTCGTGGAGCCTCACCGCGCGCAAAGAGGGCTTGCTCGGCCTCGAAGCCGTGGCGGATTCGGAGCCCGATGCCTATTCGCGCAAAGGCCTGCAGCTGCTGGTCGACGGCGCTGAACCGGCGGCCATTCGCGGCATTCTGGAAGTGGATTTCATCACCCAGGAAAGCCGCGACATTCAGGCCGCGAAGGTCTACGAAAGCATGGGCGGTTACGCGCCAACGGTCGGCATCATCGGTGCCGTCATGGGCCTGATCCATGTGATGGGCAACCTGGCCGATCCCAACCAACTGGGCAGTGGCATCGCCGTGGCGTTCGTCGCGACCATTTATGGCGTTGCCTCCGCCAACCTGATTCTTCTGCCGGTGGCCAACAAGCTCAAGGCCGTGGCGATCCGTCAGTCGCGCTACCGGGAGATGCTCCTCGAAGGCCTGCTGTCGATTGCCGAAGGCGAGAACCCGCGCTCGATCGAACTGAAGCTGCAAGGCTTCATGGAGTGATGGACTGATGGCCCGCCGACGTCACCAGGAAGAGCACGAAAACCACGAACGCTGGCTGGTGTCCTACGCGGACTTCATCACCTTGCTGTTCGCTTTCTTCGTGGTCATGTATTCCATCTCGTCGCTGAACGAAGGCAAATACAAAGTGCTGTCCGAGGCGCTGGTCGGGGTGTTCAACGAGCCCGAGCGCAGCGTCAAACCGATCCCCATCGGCGAGCAGAAGCCGCAGACCGTGACACCCGCCGATCCGCTGGTTCAGGACAGCGAGCAGACCGACGCCGCGCTGGGCCAGGCTGCAGACGACCCGCTCAAATCCATTGCCGATGACGTCAACGCGGCGTTCGGCGACCTGATCGCTTCCAAGCAGATGACCGTGCGCGGCAACGAGCTGTGGATCGAGATCGAACTCAATTCCAGCCTGCTGTTCGGCAGCGGCGACGCGATGCCGAGCAATCAGGCGTTCGACCTGATCGACAAAGTCGCGAAGATCATCAAGCCGTTCGATAACCCGGTGCACGTCGAAGGCTTCACCGATAACCAGCCGATCAACACCGGGCAGTTCCCGACCAACTGGGAGCTGTCGTCGGCGCGCTCGTCGAGCATCGTGCGCATGCTGGCCATGGACGGGATCAACCCGGCGCGGCTGGCCTCGGTCGGCTACGGCGAGTTCCAGCCGCTGACCTCGAATGCCACCGCCGATGGCCGCGCGCGCAACCGCCGCGTGGTGCTGGTGATCTCGCGCAACCTGGACGTGCGCCGCAGCCTCACGGGCTCGGGCACCACGGCCAACGCAAAACCCGATGCGGCGCTGCGTCGTGCTGGCACACAAACTGCACCGGTCCCGGCCAAGCCGCCGCAAGGCGTCAAATCTTCGTCATCTGCCCCTTAAACCCGGTCGTCGCTTTGGTCGGGGGGAAAACGAGTACATGAGAGTCTGGGCAGTAGCCAATCAGAAAGGCGGGGTCGGCAAGACCACCACCTCCATCGCTTTAGCCGGCTTGCTGGCAGAGGCGGGCAAGCGCGTGGTCGTTGTGGACCTCGATCCCCATGGCTCGATGACCAGCTACTTCGGGCAAGATCCCGATACGCTGGAGCACAGCAGCTTCGACCTGTTCCTCAACAAGGGTGTGGTGCCGGACGGTTTGCCTGGCCAACTGCTGCTGCCCACCAGTGATAAACGCATTTCCCTGCTGCCGTCGAGCACCGCGCTGGCCACCCTTGAGCGCCAGTCGCCGGGGCAGAGCGGGCTGGGCCTGGTGATTGCCAGAAGTCTGGCGCAGCTGTGGCAGGACTTTGATTACGCGATCATCGACAGCCCGCCGTTGCTCGGCGTGTTGATGGTCAACGCGCTGGCGGCCAGCCAGCAACTGGCGATCCCGGTGCAGACCGAATTCCTCGCGGTGAAGGGCCTGGAGCGCATGGTCAACACGCTGGCGATGATCAACCGCTCGCGCAAGGTGCCGCTGCCGTACACCATCGTGCCGACGCTGTTCGACCGTCGCACCCAGGCGTCGATGAGCACCCTCAAGCTGCTGCGCGACAGTTACCCGGAGCACGTCTGGAATGCGTTCATTCCGGTGGACACCCGGTTGCGGGACGCCAGCCGCGCCGGTGTGACCCCCTCGCAGTTCGACAACAAGAGCCGTGGCGTGCTGGCTTACCGCGCGTTGCTCAAGCACATGCTCACCGAACAGCTTGTCGGGCAGGTCGCCTAGTGTCCGCTGATCATTATTTGCCGAGCGGCGCGCCTGCACGCTCAAGTCCATCGGCTATGCAGCCGATAGCTGTATCAGGCGGCAATCGCATCACTACTTTTCGGGCTCCCGTATGAACCGCCCCCTGGACATCGCTTCACGACCACAACTGGCGCTGCAGAACTACCTGGACGCGTTGCTGTATGACGCGACCGAGGAGCTGGAGGTCGTCGAGTCCGTCGATGAATTTCAAGCGGCCGTGCTCGAAGAGCAGGCCCATGACGCACGCATGCGTTCTGCCGTTGTGGCAGCGGTGGCTGCTGCGCTGCCCCCTGCGTTGCCGGCGTCGCAGCCTGCTCCCATGAGCCGGCCTGCGCCGGTATCGCTCGCCTATACGGCTCAGCCTGAACCGGCCGCCGCGCGGGTGATGGAACGTCCGGTCGTTATGCCACCGGTGATTCTGCCGCCCGCCATCGTTCCGCTGGTTGAGCCGGTCGTTGAAGCGCCTGTGGTTGAGGCTCTGGTGGTGGAAGAACCGCCAACGGCGCTGGTCGAGCCGGTGGTCGACGTGCATCTGTCGGCCCAGCGCACACCGACGCCGCCGCCCACTGGCGATGAACGCCCGGCCTGGGCGGCCGAGCCGTTCGAATGCCTGTTGTTCGACGTCGCCGGTCTGACCCTCGCGGTGCCACTGGTGTGCCTGGGTTCGATTTACCCGCTGGCGGGCCATGATTTGACGCCGCTGTTCGGTCAGCCGGACTGGTTCCTCGGGATCCTGCCGAGCCAGGCGGGCAACCTGAAGGTGCTCGACACGGCGCGCTGGATCATGCCGGACCGGTACCGCGACGATTTCCGTCAGGGCCTGCAATACGTTATTTCGGTTCAGGGCTATGAATGGGGGCTGGCGGTGCATCAGGTCAGCCGCTCGTTGCGCCTGGACCCCAATGAAATCAAATGGCGCACCCATCGTGGTCAGCGACCCTGGCTTGCCGGGACGGTGATCGAGCACATGTGTGCGCTGCTGGACGTTTCCGAGCTGGCCGAGCTGATTGCCAGTGGCGCGGTCAAGCAGATGAAGACGCATCAATAAAACATCATCAGATCAACACAGGCCGGCGTACGAAACGTCGACCGCACGGCACAACACGCAAGGGGTTAGGGGTATGAAGAAGTCGTCAGCACAGGGTTCCGAAGATCCGATTCTGCAATGGGTCACCTTCCGCCTGGACAACGAGTCGTATGGCATCAACGTGATGCAGGTTCAGGAAGTGCTGCGCTACACCGAGATCGCTCCGGTCCCGGGCGCGCCAAGCTACGTGCTGGGGATCATCAACCTGCGCGGTAACGTCGTCACTGTCATCGACACCCGTCAGCGCTTTGGTCTGCCGCCGGTTGAAGTCAGCGACAACACGCGTATCGTGATCATTGAGGCCGACAAGCAAGTGGTCGGGATCCTGGTCGATAGCGTGGCTGAAGTGGTTTACCTGCGTCAGTCGGAAGTCGAAACCGCGCCGAACGTGGGCAACGACGAATCCGCCAAGTTCATCCAGGGCGTCTGCAACAAGAACGGCGAACTGCTGATCCTTGTGGAACTGGACAAAATGATGTCCGAGGAAGAGTGGTCCGAGCTGGAGAACATCTGATTGATTCTCGATGTGGCGGTTATTTTTCTGGCGGTGTTGTGGGTCGTGAGCGTCGTGATGTTCATGGCCCACACCAAGCGCCTGCGCACCCTGGCCACGCAGCAGCTGGAGGCGGATTCGCTGCGTGACCAGCGCATCCGCGAGCTGGCCCGGCGCCTGGAAAATTACCAGAGCGGAACGGTGAGAATGGGCGAGGAACTGCACGAGTTGCGTTCCATCATCGCGCTGTTGCCGGACAAGATCACTGCTCTCGAGCAGCGCGATCCCTCGACCCTGTCCTTCGCCCAGGCCGCCCGCCTGGTCGGCATGGGCGCCAGCATCGACGAACTCACCCAGTCCTGCGGCCTGACCCAGGCCGAAGCGCAGTTGATGACCAAGGTGCATGGTCATAATCGGTAGGTGAGGGTGTTGTCGTCGCTGCTTCGCGTGCACGCTCAATCTCACGCACCATGACGACACCGCGGAATTATCTGCCGATAAAGGAACGGTAGGAGTGAGCTTGCTCGCGAAATGGGCCTTTCAACCGCTGCATTTTTAGCGGATGTACCGGCCTCTTCGTGAGCAAGGTGGAGCGCCCCCCCGGTCACTCCCACAGGTCCTGCAACAACCGGAAATCCCGAGCCGAATCACCCTCCGGTGGGAGTCGAGCTTGCTCGCGAAGGCTTACTTTCAGCCCCCGAGGCAGTGGCTGAATGCCCCGGCCTCTTCGTGAGCAAGGTGGAGCGCCACCCCGGTCACTCCCACAGGCCCTGCAACAACCGGAAATCCCGAGCTGAATCACCCTCCCGTGGGAGCCGAGCTTGCTCGCGAAGACTTACTTTCAGCACCAGAGAAAGTGGCTGAATGCCCCGGCCTCTTCGTGAGCAAGGTGGAGCGCCACCCCGGTCACTCCCACAGGTCTTGCGCCAACCGGGAATCCCGAGCCGAATCACCCTCCCGTGGGAGTCGAGCTTGCTCGCGAAGACTTACTTCCAGTCCCCGAGAAAGTGGCTGAATGTACCGGCCTCTTCGTGAGCAAGGTGGAGCGCCACCCCGGTCACTCCCACAGGTCCTGCAACCACCGCCGATTTTGAGTCAGCCCACCGTCATGTGGGAGTCGAGCTTGCTCGCGAATTGGACTTTTCAACCGCTGCGTTTTTAGCGGATGTACCGGCCTCTTCGTGAGCAAGCTCACTCCCACAGGGGCAGTGTTGGCCGAGCGACCGCGTGGCGTCAGCCGCGGGCGGGCCTCCACTCAACGCGGCGTGATATCCCGCTCCACCGGCCCGGCATTCGGGTCGAAGCCCACCGGAAACTTGCCTTTCAGGTGCCAGGCAAACGCGATAATTTCGGCGATGGTCAGGTACAGCTCCTGGGGGATGCTGTCGCCCAGTTCCAGGCGGGCGAGCATTTTTACCAGTTCGGCGTTTTCGTAGATCGGAACCTTGTACTCCCGGGCGATCGCCAGAATGGCTTCCGCCAGGCTGTCATCGCCCTTGGCCGTCAGCGTCGGGGCCTGGTGTCCGTCGTAGCTCAGGGCAATGGCCTGACGCGGTGTTTGCTCGGGTTTGCTCATCAGGCGTTCTCGTCGATCCAGCGTTGTTCGAGCACGGTGCGTGGCCCTTGGGGCGGCACGCCACGGTTGCACTCCAGTTCCTTGACGTTCAGACCGCACGCCACCAACCGCGCACGCAGATTATCCAGCTCGCTGGAAATCAACTCGGCGCTGCCTTCGCGTTCCGCCCACAACTGGCTGGCGATGCTGCCGGCGATCAGTTGCGCCTGCACTTGCAACGGGCCGAGGGGCTCCAGATCAAACGCCAGCTCCACCCGCCACAGCTTTTCTCGCTCCTTGGCTTCCTGCACTGGCGTGTCGGAATGCTCGTCGCGCTCAGGCGTTTCCTCGCGCTGAACCTTGACTTGCAACGGCACGATGTCGTGGGCGTTGCGCATCGGAATCTCCAGCTGCCACGTGGTCACCTGGGTGCCGTCGGCATTGGTGCGGGTCTGCTCCAGGCCGCCCAGTTGATGGCTCTGCAGGCGCGAAATCGCCCCTGCCGCCAGCTTCAACAGCATCTCCAGATCGTCCTTGCTGTCAGGATGGCCGAGGGTGCGCGGTGGTAATGGGAAGTTGATCGTATCGCTCGGCGGCGCCACCAGCCCCAGGGTGCCGAAAGCGCTGCGCAACACGCTGGGCATGGCCCGCGCCAAGGTATTGCCGGCGGCAGCAGCGTCATAACTGACGTTGCCCGGCAGGCCCGGCAGGAGTTGTGTGACCAGCCGCAGCAGATTGGCTTTCATGTCCGGCACCAGCGTCGGGTTCTGCCCGGCGAGCAAGCGTGACTCCATGAACAGCCCGCTGGCATTCAGCGCCTGGGCGACGCCCTTGGCGGTGGTCATCTGCGGAATGTCCGGCAGATCGGCGAGTAGTTGCTCGATGCTGGCCCGCAGCGATGGCGAAAGATCGTCGCCATCGGCGGCCGGCGGCGGCATGTTTTGCAGCGCCGTGATCAGGCCCTGCAGCGAGCCCTGACGGCTTTGCTGGGTCGACAGCTGCTGCGCCAGGGCCAGTTCGTCCAGACGATTGGGCAGGGCAACGAAATTCAGCGCCTGACTGTTCTGCACCTGGGCGCTGAGCAGACTGCCGACCCGCAACGGCTGCGGGCTGTCGACGGTCAGGCTGGTGCCGGCCAAGGCCGTGTTGAGCAGGATGACGATGGAGCGGTAATTGGCTGGCTGCGCGCTGGCTGAGGATTGCCCGAGGGATTGCCCCGCCAACTGCGCGACATTCTGCGCCGCGACTTGCGTGGTCAGCACTTTGCCTTGCAGCAGCGTGCCAGCGGGCAGTTGCCGCGTGTCGATGCTGGTGAGGCTGTTGGTGACGGCTTTCTGCAGGTCCAGCACGCTGATGGTCAGGGTGTCGGCAGATCCCTGGGCGACGTTGACGCTGGTGCCGGGCGTCAGTGGCAGCGAACTGCTGACGGGGAGGGTGGTTTGCCGGCCGTTGTCCATGGTCAGTTTGAGCAACAGCTGAAAGTCCTGCCCCAGTTGCTTGAGGCTCACCACTTCAGCGCTGGCCACCTGACCCGAGGTCAACAGCCCTTCGCGCGGCTCCATCAGCTTGAGCACTTCGCCCGCCGGCACGCCTGCGCGCAGCAAGGCCGTGGCCGCTGCTACTGGAGAAAGATTGGGTATATCGCCTGTCATCAGATCCCGACTCGGTAAATTTGCGCTCTGAGTGGCGGGGCCGGGTATGTATAATCCGGCACCGACTGCGTCGGCGGTCCACCGTTAAGCTGCATCAGTATAACGGCCGTCATGATCCCGACTTGAACCGCCGTGCCGCTGCTACCGAAAAGAAGGTCCCCATGCCGATCCCCGTTCTTGAAGCCGTGGCGCTGACTTGCGAGCGTGACTGGCGCCTGCTGTTCGAGAACCTCGAATTGCGGTTGAGCGCGGGTGACATGGTGCAGATCAGCGGCCCCAACGGCAGCGGCAAGACCAGCCTGCTGCGCATGTTGTGCGGGCTGATGCAGCCCACCGCCGGCAGCGTGTTGCTGGACGGCAAACCCCTCGCCAGTCAACGCGCCGAACTGACCCGCCACCTGCTGTGGATCGGCCACGCCGCCGGCATCAAAGACTTGCTCACCCCCCTGGAAAACCTCGCCTGGCTCTGCGCGCTGCACACACCCGTAGACTCCGCCGAGATCTGGTGCGCCCTCGAAGCGGTCGGCCTGCGCGGCTTTGAAGACGTGCCGTGCCACACCTTGTCGGCGGGCCAGCGTCGCCGCGTCGCACTGGCCCGCCTGTACTTGCCCGGCCCCGGGCTGTGGATGCTCGACGAGCCATTCACCGCGCTGGACAAACAGGGCGTCGCGCAACTCGAAGCACACCTGGCGGCTCACTGTGAAAACGGCGGCGCCGTGGTGCTGACCACGCACCACACGCTGAGCCGCACACCCGCGGGTTATCGCGATCTGGACCTGGGGCAGTGGGCGGCATGAGTCAGGTGTTTACCCTGCTGATCGCCCGGGAAGCGCGCCTGCTGTTTCGGCGCCCGGCCGAGCTGCTCAACCCGCTGGTGTTCTTCGCCATCGTCATCGCGCTGTTTCCCCTGGCCGTCGGCCCTGACACGCAACTGCTGCAGCGCCTGTCGCCAGGGTTGGTGTGGGTGGCCGCGCTGTTGTCCGTGCTGCTGTCGCTGGACGGCCTGTTCCGCAGCGATTTCGAAGACGGCTCCCTCGAGCAATGGGTGCTGTCGTCGCAGCCGCTGGCACTGCTGGTGCTGGCCAAAGTGCTGGCGCATTGGGTCTTTTCCGGGCTGGCGCTGGTGTTGCTGTCTCCGCTGCTGGCGCTGATGCTGGGCCTGCCCACTGCGTGTTTGCCGGTGTTGCTGCTGTCGCTGCTGCTGGGCACGCCGGTGCTAAGCCTGCTCGGCGCGGTGGGTGCGGCGCTGACCGTGGGGCTCAAGCGCGGCGGTTTGCTGCTGGCGCTGTTGATTCTGCCGCTGTACATCCCGGTGCTGATTCTCGGCAGCGGCGCGTTGCAGGCTGCACTTGAGGGCATGCCCGCGACCGGTTATCTGCTTTGGCTTGGCAGCCTGACCGCACTGGCGGTAACCCTGACGCCCTTTGCAATTGCCGCTGGTTTGAAGATCAGCGTTGGCGAATAATCGCACCCTGACCGAGCGGACAGTTTTTCCGTCGGCAGGTCCCGGACGCTTCAGCCATAAGAAGCGCCTTGCCCTGACAGCGCCTCTTAGTGAGACGCACTGTGATAACAAGCACCGTATTAACCAGCACCGTGATGAAAAGCACCGTGATGAAAAGGCAGCGTGATGAACACAAGCGCCAAGGCTAAAGGCGGCATGAGTTGGGCCTGGTTCCACAAACTCGGTTCGCCCAAATGGTTTTACGGCATCAGCGGCCGTCTGCTGCCGTGGCTGAGCATCGCTGCGGCCCTGTTGATCGGCATCGGCGTGGTCTGGGGCCTGGCGTTCGCGCCGCCCGACTACCAGCAAGGCAACAGCTTTCGCATCATTTATATCCACGTGCCAGCGGCGATGCTGGCTCAGTCCTGCTACGTGATGATGGCCGTGTGCGGCGTGGTCGGGCTGGTCTGGAAGATGAAGATGGCCGATGTCGCCCTGCAATGTGCGGCGCCCATCGGTGCGTGGATGACCGCCCTGGCGCTGGTCACCGGCGCGATCTGGGGCAAGCCGACGTGGGGCTCGTGGTGGGTCTGGGATGCGCGGCTGACGTCGATGCTGATTTTGCTGTTTCTGTATTTCGGCCTGATCGCGCTGGGCAACGCCATCACCAACCGCGACAGCGCCGCCAAGGCCTGCTCCGTGCTGGCCATCGTCGGCGTGATCAACATCCCGATCATCAAGTATTCGGTGGAGTGGTGGAGCACCCTGCACCAGGGCGCGACCTTCAGCCTGACGGAAAAGCCCGCCATGCCCGCTGAAATGTGGCTGCCGCTGCTGTTCACCGTGCTCGGGTTTTACTGCTTCTTCGGCGCGGTGCTGCTCATGCGTATGCGCCTGGAAGTGCTCAAGCGCGAGGCCAGGGCCGGTTGGGTCAAGGAGGTATTGATGAAGCACCTTGGCCACCCAGCGCCTCCGAGCAACGGAGTCGAGCGATGAGCTTTGAGTCTTTCAGCGATTTTCTCGCCATGGGAAAACACGGGCTGTATGTCTGGTCGGCCTATGGCATCTGTTTCACCGTGCTGGCGATCAACGTCCTGGCACCGGTTGTCACGCGTCGGCGTTACCTGCAACAAGAGGCGCGTCGTCTGCGCCGGGAGAGCATCACGTGAATCCGCTGCGAAAAAAGCGCCTGTTGATCATCGTGGCGATCCTCGCCGGGGTCGGCATCGCGGTCAGCCTTGCACTCAGCGCGCTGAAGGAAAACATCAACCTGTTCTACACCCCGACCCAGATCGCCAGCGGCGAAGCGCCCCGTGACACACGGATTCGCGCCGGTGGCATGGTCGTCCAGGGCTCGCTGCAGCGCTCGTCGGATTCGCTGGATGTCACCTTTGCCGTCACCGATTTCAACAAGTCGGTGCCCATCACCTATCGCGGCATCCTGCCGGACCTGTTCCGCGAAGGTCAGGGCATCGTCGCCCTCGGCAAGCTCAATGGCGACGGCGTGGTCGTTGCCGATGAAGTGCTGGCCAAACACGACGAAAAATACATGCCGCCGGAAGTCGCGAAAGCGCTGAAAGACAGCGGCCAGCCCGCGCCTGCCGCCACGCCCGCCGCTCTCCCGGACAAACAGGGGTAAACGATGATTCCCGAACTCGGCCATCTGGCCATGATTTTGGCCCTGTGCTTCGCCCTCGTGCAGGCCATCGTGCCGCTGCTGGGCGCCTGGCGCGGCGACCGTCTGTGGATGAGCCTCGCCCAGCCCGCCGCGTGGGGGCAGTTTGCCTTTCTGGTGTTTGCCTTCGGCTGCCTGACCCATTCGTTCATGGTCGACGACTTTTCCGTGGCCTACGTCGCCGAAAACTCCAACAGCGCGCTGCCGTGGTACTACAAATTCAGCGCCGTCTGGGGCGCACACGAAGGCTCGTTGCTGCTCTGGGCGCTGATCCTCGGCGGCTGGACCTTCGCCGTGTCGATCTTTTCCCGACAGTTGCCTCAGGTCATGCTCGCCCGCGTGTTGGCGGTGATGGGCATGATCAGCGTCGGCTTTCTGCTGTTTCTGATCCTCACCTCCAACCCGTTCAGCCGCATCCTGCCGCAGATTCCCCAGGACGGGCGCGACCTCAACCCGCTGCTGCAGGACATCGGCCTGATCGTCCACCCGCCGATGCTGTACATGGGTTACGTCGGTTTTTCCGTGGCATTCGCCTTTGCCATCGCCGCCTTGCTCGGCGGTCGCCTTGATGCGGCGTGGGCGCGCTGGTCGCGGCCGTGGACCATCGTCGCCTGGGCCTTCCTCGGCATCGGCATCACCCTCGGTTCGTGGTGGGCCTATTACGAATTGGGCTGGGGCGGCTGGTGGTTCTGGGATCCGGTGGAAAACGCCTCATTCATGCCGTGGCTGGTGGGTACGGCGCTGATTCACTCCTTGGCGGTCACCGAAAAGCGCGGCGTGTTCAAGAGCTGGACCGTGCTGCTGGCCATCGCGGCGTTTTCACTGAGCCTGCTCGGCACCTTCCTCGTGCGTTCGGGCGTGCTGACCTCGGTGCATGCCTTTGCTTCCGACCCGGCCCGTGGCGTCTTCATCCTGATCTTCCTGTTGATGGTGGTCGGCGGCTCACTGACCCTGTTCGCCATCCGCGCGCCGGTGGTGAAAAGCCACGTTGGCTTTGGCCTGTGGTCGCGGGAAACCTTGCTGCTGGGCAATAACCTGGTGCTGGTGGTGGCGGCGTCGATGATTCTGCTCGGCACGCTGTATCCGCTGGTGCTGGATGCGTTGAGCGGGGCGAAGATGTCCGTCGGCCCGCCGTATTTCAATGCGTTGTTTGTGCCGCTGATGGGCTTGCTCATGGCAGTCATGGCCGTGGGCGTGCTGGTGCGCTGGAAGGACACGCCGGTCAAGTGGCTGCTGAGCATGCTCGCGCCGGTATTGGTCGGCAGCGCGGTGCTGGCAGTAACCGCCGGTTTTGCCATGGCTGACTTCCACTGGGCGGTGCTTGCCACCTGCCTGCTCGCGGCCTGGGTGTTGCTGGCCGGGGTGCGCGATCTGTTGGACAAGACGCGGCACAAAGGCCTGCTCAAAGGCATGCGCTCGCTGACCCGCAGTTACTGGGGCATGCAAGTGGCGCATCTCGGCATCGCGGTGCTGGCCCTGGGCGTGGTGTTGTCCAGCCAGAACAGCGCCGAACGTGACCTGCGCATGGCCCCCGGAGAATCGGTGGAGTTGGGCGGCTATATGTTCGTGTTCGAGGGCGCTCAGCATTATCAGGGCCCGAACTTCACCTCTGATCGCGGCACCCTTCGCGTGCTGGAAGACGGCCAGGAAATTACCGTGCTGCACCCGGAAAAACGCTTGTACACCGTGCAGCGTTCGATGATGACCGAGGCCGGTATCGACGCCGGTTTCACCCGCGATCTGTACGTGGCGCTGGGCGAACCGCTGGAAAACGGCGCGTGGGCGGTGCGTGTGCACGTCAAGCCGTTCGTGCGCTGGATCTGGTTCGGTGGGTTGATCACCGCGCTGGGCGGGTTGCTGGCGGCGCTGGACAAACGCTATCGCGTCAAAGTCCGCGCGAAAGTGCGTGACGCGCTGGGCATGACGGGAGCGGCGGTATGAAGCGCTGGATGTTGCTGATCCCGCTGGTGCTGTTTCTCGGCATGGCGGGGTTGCTGTACCGAGGCTTGTACCTGGATCCGTCGGAATTGCCGTCGGCGCTGATCGGCAAGCCATTCCCTGAATTCAGCTTGCCTGCGGTGCAGGACGGCAAGCCGCTGACCCGCGCCGACCTGCTGGGCAAACCGGCGCTGGTCAATGTCTGGGGCACCTGGTGCGTGGCCTGCCGCGACGAGCATCCGGTGCTGACAAAACTCGCGCAGCAGGGCGTGGTGATTTATGGGGTCAATTACAAGGATGTGAATGCCGATGCGCAGAAGTGGCTCAAGGATTTTCACGATCCGTATCAGTTGAACATCAATGATGAGGCGGGCAGCCTGGGTTTGAACCTGGGTGTGTATGGCGCGCCGGAGACCTTTTTGATCGATGCCAAGGGCGTCATTCGCTACAAGCATGTGGGCGTGATTGACGAGACCGTGTGGCGCGAGAAGCTGGCGGGCCAGTATCAGGCGCTGGTGGATGAGGGCAAGCAATGATCACCCGGCATGATGTGGCGGCTGATGGTGATGGAGCTTCTGTGGGAGTCGAGCTTGCTCGCGAAGGCTTAAGTTCAGCCCATGGAGATGTGCTGAATGTTAGGACCTCTTCGCGAGCAAGCTCGCTCCCACAGGGGGTCAGCGGTGTGTCTGCTGGCTTGCTGCTGAAGGGAGTGCGGCGGCTGGCGGCTGCGGTATTGGCATTGAGTTTTGCCGGAGTGGCCCAGGCGGCGATTGATGCTTACACCTTCAAGGACGACGCCGAGCGTGCCCGTTACACCGAGCTGACCCGCGAGCTGCGCTGCCCGAAATGCCAGAATCAGGACATCGCTGATTCCAACGCCCCCATCGCCGCCGACCTGCGCAAAGAGATCTACCGCATGCTCGGCGAAGGCCAGAGCAATCAGCAGATCATCGATTTCATGGTCGATCGTTACGGCGAGTTCGTGCGCTACAAACCCGAGCTCAATGCCCACACCTGGCTGCTCTGGTTTGGTCCGGCCGGGCTGCTGTTGGGCGGCGCGGTGTTGATTGGTGTGATTGTCGTGCGCCGGCGCCGCTCAGGCCGCGAAAACGCCGACGTGCTTTCCGACGAGGAGCGTCAGCGCCTCGCCCACTTGCTGGATAAGAACCGCGAATGATCGATTTCTGGATGGCCGCCGGCCTGTTGTTGCTGGTGGCCCTGAGTTTCCTGCTGATCCCGGTGGTGCGCGGCCGTCGCGCACAGACTGAGGAAGATCGCACCGCCCTCAACGTCGCCTTGTATCAGGAGCGCATCGCCGAGCTGCAAACGCAGCAGGAGGAGGGCGTGCTCTCGTCGGCGCAACTGGACGGCGGTCGGGCCGAGGCCGCGCGCGAATTGCTTGCGGACACTGAAGGCGTGGGCGCCGAGCGCGTATCGCGGCTTGGCAAGCCGCTGCCGTTACTGGCGGCGATTCTGGTCCCGGTCTTGGCGTTGGGGCTGTATCTGCATTTCGGCGCGTCGGACAAAGTCGAGCTGACCCGGGAGTTCTCCCAGCCGCCGGGTTCACTGGCGCAGATGACCGAGCGGCTGGAGCGCGCGGTCAAGGCGCAACCGGATTCCGCCGAGAGCGCGTACTTCCTGGCGCGCACCTACATGGCCCAGGATCGCCCGGCCGATGCCGCCCGGATGTTCGAGCGCGCGGCCAAGCTGGCCGGGCGTCAGCCGCAGTTGCTGGGTCAGTGGGCCCAGGCGCTGTATTTCGCTGGCAACAAAACCTGGACGCCGCAGATTCAAGGGATCGCCGAAGAAGCGTTGAAGCTCGACCCCAGGGAAGTCACCAGCCTGGGCCTGATGGGCATCAACGCCTTCGAGAGCCAGCAGTTCGATCAGGCGGTGAGTTACTGGACGCGCTTGCTGGCGGTTTTGCCGCCGGACGATCCGTCCCGTGGGGCGCTGGAAGGCGGGATCAAACGGGCCAGCGACAAGCTCGTGCAAAGCGGGGGCAAGCTGGAAAACACCCAGCCGGTGGCGGTGCAGGGCGCCCGTCTGAAGGTGCGCGTCATGCTGTCGGAAGCGTTGAAAGCCAAGGTTCAGCCGGGCGACACGGTCTTTGTGTTTGCCCGTGCGGTGTCAGGCCCGCCGGCGCCGCTGGCGGTCAAGCGCGTGACCGTGGCCGACTTGCCGGTGGAGGTCGAGCTGACCGACGCCGACGCGATGATGCCGCAGCTGAAACTGTCGAACTTCGCCGAAGTCCAACTGGTGGCCCGGGTATCCCGCGCCGGTCAGCCCACGGCGGGGGAATGGATCGGTCGCAGCCAGCCGTTGCCGAGCAACGTGACGGCGCTGCAGGCCCTGACCATCGACAGCCCCGATCAGTAATCCCGTTAACGCAGCGAGTAGAGAGCCCTTATGTATCGCGTCGCCCGTTTTGCCTTGTTGAGTCTGGTGGTGGGATTGACCGCCGCCTGTGCGGTGCAGCATCCGGGGCCACAGAGTTCCGAGCCGATCCCGACCATCCCCGGTCCGTCGCCGACGCCGCAGCCCGGCACCCCGCGGACGGCGCCAGAGACGCCGCCGTCCACGCCGATCCCGGCGCCGGGCCCGAAAACCTCTTCGCACTTCGCCCCGCCGCCGGGTGGCAACAGTCACTGGGATGCGCGCTTGGGTGTGCATGTGCTGGATAATGTGCCGAACACGTTTTATCGCCAGCGCACCTATTACCGCTGGAACAACGGCTGGACCTGGTCGACTTCCCCCAGCGGCCCTTGGCAGGAGACCGATGCCAGTGGCGTGCCGCCGGGGTTGAGCAAGCAGTTCGGGAACTGAATTAGGCGGGGGCCTGGTACGCCAAGATCAACATCGAGGTCCTTAAGATCAAGAGCGTCTGCCTGGGGGCAGACTGTTTCGCCTTCGGCGAGTTACTTTTAAAAAGCACTAAAAGTAACCAAAAGTGCCTGCTCTCGGTTGGGCCCTTCCTTCGTCAGGGTTCCTTCACTCCGGTCTCGCTCCGTGGGCCCGCGCCGAACGGACATCCATGTCCTGACGGCGCTCTCGCC
>NZ_JASCOY010000092.1:0-17016 GCF_029960075.1 Pseudomonas sp. PS02290 | reverse complement strand
AGCTCACTCCTGCAATCGGCGGAGTGCCCCTGCAGGAGTGAGCTTGCTCGCGATAGCCTTTCCAAATGCAGCCGCGCACTACGAACAGACAAAAAAAAGCCGCCCTGCGCAGGCGGCTTTTTTTGACGCTTAGGCTTGCGGCCGCATGTGCGGGAACAGGATGACGTCCCGAATGGACGGCGAGTTGGTCAGCAGCATGACCAGACGGTCGATGCCGATGCCCTCGCCCGCGGTCGGCGGCATACCGTATTCCAGCGCACGGACGAAGTCTGCGTCGTAGTGCATGGCCTCGTCGTCGCCCGCATCCTTGTCCGCCACCTGAGCCATGAAACGCTCGGCCTGGTCTTCCGCGTCGTTCAACTCGGAATAGGCGTTGGCGATTTCGCGGCCGCCGATGAACAGCTCGAAGCGGTCGGTGACGTTCGGGTTGTCATCGTTGCGACGGGCCAGCGGCGACACTTCGAACGGGTACTGGGTGATGAAGTGCGGCTGCTCCAGCTTGTGCTCGACCAGCTCTTCGAAAATCATCACCTGCAGCTTGCCCAGACCTTCGAAACCCAGCACCTTGGCGCCGGCTTTCTTGGCGATGGCGCGGGCCTTGTCGATGTCGTTCAGGTCATCGGCGGTCAGCTCGGGGTTGTACTTGAGGATCGAGTCGAACACCGACAGACGCGCAAACGGCTCGCCGAAGTGGAACACCTTGTCGCCATACGGCACGTCGGTGCTGCCGAGCACCAGCTGGGCCAGCTCACGGAACAGCTCCTCGGTCAGGTCCATGTTGTCTTCGTAATCAGCGTAGGCCTGGTAGAACTCGAGCATGGTGAACTCGGGGTTGTGCCGGGTCGAAACGCCTTCGTTACGGAAGTTGCGGTTGATCTCGAACACTTTCTCGAAGCCACCCACAACCAGACGCTTGAGGTACAGCTCCGGCGCGATGCGCAGGAACATTTCCAGGTCCAGCGCGTTGTGGTGCGTCTCGAACGGCTTGGCCGCAGCGCCGCCCGGGATGGTCTGCAGCATCGGCGTTTCGACTTCAAGGAAGTCGCGCTGCATCAGGAAGCTGCGGATGTGGGCGATGACTTTGGAGCGAACACGGAAGGTTTCGCGGACGTCTTCGTTGACGATCAGGTCGACGTAACGCTGGCGATAACGCTGCTCGGTATCGACCAGGCCATGGTGCTTGTCGGGCAGCGGACGCAGGGACTTGGTCAGCAGGCGGACATTGGTCATTTCGACGTACAGGTCGCCCTTCCCGGAACGGGCCAGGGTGCCTTCGGCTGCAATGATGTCGCCCATGTCCCAGGTTTTCACCGAGGCCAGGGTTTCTTCCGACAGCGTCTTGCGGTTGACATAGACCTGGATGCGACCGGTCATGTCCTGAATCACCATGAACGAGCCACGGTTGAGCATGATGCGCCCGGCAACCTTGACCGGAATCGCCGCTTCAGCCAGCTCTTCCTTGGTCTTGTCCGCGTACTGTTTCTGCAGGTCGTTGCAGTAGTTTTCGCGACGGAAGTCGTTCGGGAAGGCGTTGCCCTTGGCGCGCTCGGCCGCAAGTTTTTCCTTGCGCAGGGCGATCAGGCTGTTTTCTTCCTGTTGCTGGGCTTGCGGGTCGAGTTGTTGGTCGCTCATGTCTTGATTATCCATCACAGGTTCGTGGCCCTTCGTCTGGCCGGGAAGCGCGACGAAGGATCGCGGGCGGCGACGTCATGATGACGCGCCCGACCCGCAACAGTGGTGTGGCGATTACAGGCCCTGTTTGAGGCTCGCGATCAGGTATTCGTCGATGTCGCCATCGAGCACCTTGTCGCAATCGCTGCGTTCGACGCTGGTGCGCAGGTCCTTGATGCGCGAGGCATCGAGCACGTACGAACGGATCTGGTGACCCCAGCCGATGTCCGACTTGGTGTCTTCCAGCGCTTGGGAGGCCGCGTTGCGTTTCTGCACTTCCTGCTCGTACAAGCGCGCCCGCAGCATCTTCATCGCGGTGTCTTTGTTGGCGTGCTGGGAACGTTCGTTCTGGCAGCTGACCACGGTGTTGGTCGGAACGTGGGTGATCCGGACCGCCGAGTCGGTGGTGTTGACGTGCTGACCACCGGCGCCCGAGGAGCGGTAGGTGTCGATGCGCAGGTCCGACGGGTTGATGTCGATTTCGATGTTGTCATCGATTTCCGGCGACACGAACACGGCCGAGAACGAGGTGTGGCGGCGGTTGCCGGAGTCGAACGGGCTCTTGCGGACCAGACGGTGTACGCCGATTTCGGTGCGCAGCCAGCCGAATGCGTATTCGCCCTTGATGTGGACCGTGGCGCCTTTGATGCCGGCGACTTCACCGGCCGACAGCTCCATGATGGTCGCGTCGAAGCCGCGCTTGTCGGCCCAGCGCAGGTACATGCGCAACAGGATGTTCGCCCAGTCCTGGGCTTCGGTGCCGCCGGAACCGGCCTGGATGTCCAGGTAGGCGTTGTTCTGGTCCATCTCGCCGCTGAACATGCGACGGAATTCCAGTTTTTCCAGGGCCTCGCGAAGACGCTCGACTTCAGCGGCAACGTCGTCTACGGCGGCCTGGTCTTCTTCTTCGGCGGACATCAGCAACAGGTCCTTGGCATCCACCAGGCCGGTGCTCATTTCGTCGAGGGTGTCGACGATCTGCGCCAGCAGCGAACGCTCGCGGCCCAGTTCCTGGGCGTACGACGGGTTGTTCCAGACGTTTGGATCTTCGAGCTCGCGGTTAACTTCGGTCAGACGATCATGTTTGTGATCGTAGTCAAAGATACCCCCGAATGGTTTCGGAGCGCTCGGACAGGTCCTTGATGCTGTTTAGGATCGGGTTGATTTCCATGGTGGGCAGCACTCGCAGGCGATTTTCACAAAGCCGGCGAGTATAGCGCAGCGAACCCCCCGATGGCAGCCCGTTGGGCAGGGCTGGGTCGTGATCGTCGTTCTTTGCGGGGACATCACCTGGTTACGCCCGGAGCGCGCAGGTATGTGGATACTCGCCCTACCCCATCGCCACCTGATTGCGCCCGTTATGCTTCGCCGCGTACAGCCCCTGATCCGCAGTCTGAATCAGCTGGCGGCTGTGGCTGCCCACTTGCGGGACGACAGTGGCGAGACCGATGCTGACCGTCAGGCTGGAGCCTTGGCTGGGCGCGACGTGGGGGATGTTCATGCTGGCGATGGTCTGGCGCAGTTTTTCCGCCAGCAAACGTGCGCCACCCGGGGAGGTATTGGGCAGCACCAGCGCGAACTCTTCGCCGCCGTAACGTGCGGGCAGATCGGAGGGACGGCTGGAGTTGGCGCGGATGGCTTTGGCGACCTGACGCAGGGCTTCGTCACCTTCGAGATGCCCGAAGGCGTCGTTGTAGGCCTTGAAGTAATCCACGTCGATCATCAACAGCGAGATCTGCGTCTGCTCACGGGTAGAACGGCGCCATTCCAGCTCCAGGTACTCGTCGAAGTGACGGCGGTTGGACAGGCCGGTCAAGCCGTCGGAGTTCATCAGGCGTTGCAGCACCAGGTTGGTGTCGAGCAGCTGTTGCTGGCTGACGCGCAACGCACGATAGGCTTCATCGCGCTGCAGCAGCGTCATGTACGAACGCGAGTGGTAACGAATGCGCGCGACCAGTTCGATGTTGTCCGGCAGTTTGACCAGGTAATCGTTGGCCCCGGCGGCAAAGGCGGCGCTCTTGATCAGCGGATCTTCCTTGGTCGAAAGCACGATGATCGGGATGTCCCGGGTCTTCGGATTGCTGCGGTACTCACGCACCAGCGTCAGGCCGTCGAGGCCGGGCATGACCAGGTCCTGAAGAATGACCGTCGGCTTGATCAGGATCGCTTGGGCAATCGCCTGATGAGGGTCCGCGCAGAAGTGGAAGTCGATGTTTTCTTCCTGTGCCAGCCCACGTCGGACGGCCTCGCCGATCATGGCCTGATCGTCGACGAGCAACACCATGGCAGCGTTTTCATCCGTGGCGTGCAGATCGTCCAGTTGCAAATCATGCATTCGGGGTCTCCTGGTCACAGGTCGGCTGTGAAATCACCTGGAAATTCATTGGGTGAATACCTCCTTCAAGCGAGGTGCAATCGATTCCAGAGAGCGAATTTCCGTGGCGGCGTCGATGGCCGCGGCCGCTTTGGGCATGCCATACACCGCACAGCTTTCCTGATTCTGGGCGATGGTGAGAAAGCCCCGCTGACGCATCAGCTTGAGTCCCTGCGCACCATCACGGCCCATGCCGGTCAACAAAACACCCACTGCGTCACCATTCCAATAGCTGGCCACACTTTCGAAAAACACGTCGATGGAGGGCCTGTAAATTTCGTTAACCGGCTCTGCGGTGTACGCCAGCGTGCCGTTCCTGAGCAGACGAATATGGTGGTTGGTGCCTGCCAGCAGCACCGTGCCCACTTGCGGCGGCTCGCCATGGCGCGCCAGCCTGACCTCCAGCCCCGAAGAGCTGCTCAGCCATTGCGCCATCCCTTCGGCGAACACCTGATCCACATGCTGCACCAGTACGATGGCGGCCGGGAAATCCGTCGGCAGCGCCTTGAGCAGTATTTCCAGTGCAGCGGGGCCGCCGGCCGATGAGCCGATCGCGATCAACCGCTGACGCTGTGCCGACTCGCGCACCGGTGGCGGCACAGGGCGAATCCGCGTGTCCCGCTCGCCAATGAGCCAGCCTATATTAAGTATCTTGCGCAACAAAGGCGCGGCGGCATCCTTGGGGTTGCCGGCACCCAGCGCGGGCGTGTCGACCACGTCCAGCGCGCCATGGCCCATGGCTTCGAACACCCGATGCACATTCTGCTCGCGGTCCACGGTGACGATGACGATGGCGCACGGCGTCGCCGCCATAATACGTCGAGTGGCCTCCACGCCGTCCATCACCGGCATGATCAGGTCCATCAGGATCAGGTCGGGCGTCAGCTGCGCGCAACGCTCCACCGCCTCGGCGCCATTGCTGGCCACCCAGGCAATCTGGTGCGCCGGCTCAAAGGCCAGCGCGCGGCGCAACGCCTCCACTGCCATGGGCATGTCGTTGACGATGGCAATCTTCATCCCTGCGCATCTCCTATCAACTCAACGACCGCATCGAGCAGCGCGTCGTCATGGAAACTGGCCTTGGCCAGATAGTAATCGGCGCCAGCGTCCAGGCCGCGACGGCGATCTTCTTCACGGTCCTTGTACGACACCACCATCACTGGCAGCGATTGCAGGCGGCTGTCGCGGCGCACCAGCGTCACCAGTTCGATGCCGTCCATGCGGGGCATGTCGATGTCGGTGATGAGCAAGTCGAAATCCTCACCGCGCAAGGCGTTCCAGCCGTCCATGCCATCCACGGCCACGGCGACTTCGTAACCCCGGCTGGCCAGCAACTTGCGCTCCAGCTCGCGCACCGTCAGCGAATCATCGACCACCAGCACGCGCTTACGGGCTTGGGTGTCCGCCTGCTGGCTGCGCCGGTCAATGCGCGCCAGGCGTCCGGTATTGAGCAATTTCTCCACCGAACGCAGCATGTCTTCGACGTCGATGATCAGCACCGCCGAGCCATCGTCGAGCAAGGCGCCCGCGGAAATGTCCTGAACCTTGCCCAGGCGCGGATCCAGCGGCAGGACCACCAGCGTGCGTTCGCCGATGAAGCGTTCCACGGCGACGCCATACACGGCATCGCGCTCGCGAATGACCACCACTTTGAGCACGTCTTCACTGTGCTGGCTGGCCGGACGGTTGAGCAACTGCGTGGCGGCGACCAGCCCGACATGCCGCTCCTCGTGCCAGAAATGCTGACGCCCTTCCAGCTGAACGATCTCGTCGGCGCGCACGTCACGCATCCGCTCGATGTGCGCCAGCGGAAAGGCATACGCTTCGCCGCCAACGTCCACCACCAGACTGCGCACTACCGACAAGGTCAGCGGCACTTCCAGATGGAAACGGCTGCCCTGCCCGGCGCGCTGGTCCATTTCGACGCCGCCACGCAGTTGCCGAATCATGTGTTGGACCGCGTCCAGGCCGACGCCTCGGCCAGACACTTCGGTGACCGTGTCGCGCATGCTGAAACCGGGCAGGAACAGGAAGCTCAGCAGTTCTTCCTCGCTCAACTGCGCAGCGGTTTCGGCGGGCGAGAGCTTGCGCTCAATAATATTCAGGCGCAGGCGTTCGAGGTCGACGCCGGCGCCATCATCGATCAGCTCGACCACCAGCAGCCCGGCCTGGTGCGAGGCCTTCAATTGAATCAGCCCCTCGGCCGGCTTGCCGCAGGCGAGGCGCTGTGCGGGCAGTTCGATGCCGTGGTCGACCGCGTTGCGCAGCAAATGGGTCAGCGGTGCTTCGAGTTTTTCCAGCACATCGCGATCGACCTGAGTCTTTTCGCCGTCGATTTCCAGGCGCACCTGCTTGCCCAGCGAGCGCCCCAGATCCCGGACCATGCGCGCCTGACCCACCAGCACATCGGCAAACGGGCGCATGCGGCAGGCCAGCGCGGTGTCGTAGAGCAGTTGCGCGCGTTGCGACGCCTGCCAGCCGAACTCATCGAGATCGGCCGTCTGTTGAATCAGCAAATGCTGCGCTTCGCCGAGCAGACGCCGCGCTTCCTCCAGCGCCTTTTGCGCGTCGGGATCGGTGTTGGCGCCGAGCAAGGCTTCAAGACTGTCCAGTGCTCGGGTGGCGCCGGTCTGCGTGCGTTTGACCCGCTGCATCGCGGCCAGATAAGGCTTCAACCGTTGGGTCTCGACCAGCGACTTGCTCGACAGGTCCAGCAGGTTGTTCAAGCGTTCGGCGGTGACGCGCAGGACCCTTTCACCGGTCTCGGCCACACGTCGTTCACCGGGGCCATCTGCTTTAGGCGCCAGGTCGGCAACGGGCTCGACGACGGCGGCGGCCAGTTCTTCGGCGGCCGAATCCTGCGCAGACTGAAGCGAGGTGACCAGCGACTGCGCGTTGGCAAGCAGGATGTCTTCAAGGGAAGGCAACGCGGTGGGCACCAGCATGGCTTTCATGGCCGGATCGGCGCTGACCATGTTGTTCATCAGCGCCACATAGCCGTCCACATCCGCCTGAGGCACGCTGGCGCCGGGCGTGGCGATGCGCATCAGCAAATCGGTGCCCATCAGCAAGGCGTCGATGTGCTCGGGCAGCAGGTGCAATCGGCCTTCCTGGGCGCTGACCAGGCAGTCTTCCATGACGTGGGAAACGCTGACGCCCGCGTTGACCCCGACAATCCGCGCCGCGCCTTTCAGCGAATGGGCCGCGCGCATGCACGCTTCCAGTTGATCAGCCTGAGTCGGATTGCGCTCAAGGGCCAGCAGGCCCGCGCTCAACACCTGAGTCTGGGCTTCCGCCTCCAGGGTGAAGAGTTCGAACAGCGACGCGTCGCGCATTTGATCGGGCGTCATGTCAGGCTCCGGTTCACGGCCGACAAGAGCTGGTCTTCATCGAGCAGGCGCAGGCTGCGGTTCTTCCATTGCACGACGCCTCGGGTGAAGCGTGCGTTGTTGTTCTGTGCCGACGCCGAGGCGGTGTCCAGCAGGCGCGCTTCGATGGCATGAATGCCGTCAACCTCGTCCACCGGCATCACCACCGGACCGCCGTCTGCCGAAACAATCAGCATGCGCGGCATTGTGCGGGCATCTCCGACCGGCGCGACTGAAGGGTCCAGCCCGAGCAGTTCGACGAACGACAGGCAGGCCACCAGGGCGCCGCGCACATTGGCAACGCCCAGCAAGGCCCGGGAACGCTGATGTGGAAGCGAATGAATGGCTTGCACCGGCGACACTTCCACCAGACACCGGGTCGGCAGGCCGAGCCACTCTTCGCCGAGACGAAACACCACGGTCGAGCGGGTTTCGACGTCGACGGCCAGCGCATCGGTGTGCATCGACACGCGCTGCTCCTGGGCCAGCGAGTAACGGTCGAGCAAGCGTGTTGCCGCTGCCGAGTACACCGAGCAGTTGCGGCAATGAATATGATCGGCAAGTAGCGGGCAGGACCGGTCGCCATGGATGCCGATGCGGTTCCAGCAGTCGTCGATCGCCTCGGCGGTGTCGCTGACCAGCTCTGTGTGTACGCGACTCATCCGCTGCGTCCTTCTTTAGTGACACCCCGTGCCGCGCGCTCCTGCAGCCGCCGGGCCCCTGCGCTATCGCCCTGGGCGGCGAGCAGCGCGGCCAGTTGCGCCAGGGTTTCCGGATGCTGCGGTTGCAGATACAACGCCTTGCGATAAAACCCTTGTGCCGCGCTCGCCTCCCCTGCCACTTCGCTGAGCAGGCCCAGCCAGTAGAACACCGGCGCCACGGGTTCGAAGCGCTTGAGGTACTGCTCGCAGGCCACCTTCGCCTCGGCACTGCGGCCTTCGTTGGCAAGGGCCGCGATGCTGCGCAATAACTCGGTAGCGTCGCCGTTGCCCGCGCCCGGCGCCGCCACCGCTTTGATGTCGGGTCTGAGCGCAGCCCTGCGTTCTTCGCTCAGCGCAGGATCATTCAACAACCTCGGCGCAAAGGGCTGCGGTTTACGAGCGCCGCGCGACAGGGCCGATGTTGGGTAAGCAGACGTTGGCTGAGCAGGCGATGAATCGCTTCGCGACGGCGCCATGGCTGGGGCAGTCCAGATGCTGTGGGGTTCGGAGGTGGCCTCGTCACGCCGACGAAAGGCGAACGATTGGGGAATGCCAATCGACACCATGCCCATGCGCCCGAGCAGGCTGCCCTCGGCGGGACCGATGAACAGCACGCCGTCGTCGCGGGTCATGCGTTTCAGCGCATCAAAACCCTGACGCTGGGTGTCGACGTCGAAGTAGATCAGCAGGTTGCGGCAGAACACGAAATCGTAGGCCGACTGCGCCACCGGCATGGAGGGATCGAGCAGGTTGCCGGACTGAAAGCGGACCTGATCACGCACCCGCTCCTCCAGTCGATAGCCCTCCTCGACCGCGCTGAAAAAACGCTCACGGAAACCCAGCTGGTCGCCGCGAAAGGAGTTCTTGCCATACACGCCCTGGCGCGCGCGCTGGATTGAAAGCGGGCTGATGTCTACCGCCTCAACGCTGAACTGCGGCCCGCGCAGACCGGCGTCAAACAGCGCCATGGCGATGGAATAAGGCTCTTCGCCGGTGGAGCACGGCAGGCTGAGAATCCGAAGCGGACGCACGCCATTGAGCTGCGCCAACCGGGCGTTGGCCAGCTTGCCGAGGGTGGCGAAGGATTCCGGGTAACGGAAAAACCAGGTTTCGGGGACGATCACCGCTTCGATCAGCGCCTGTTGCTCGTCCGCCGAAACCAGCAGCGTCTGCCAGTAGTCGTCGTGGTCCCGAGCCATGGACAGCGTGCAGCGCTGACGCACGGCGCGCTCAATGATCGCCTCGCCCACCGACGCGACGTCCAGCCCGATGCGGTCCTTGAGAAAGGCGAAGAAACGCGCGTCGCTGCTCATGGCGCCGCCTCGAAGGCATCCAGGCTCATGGGCTCCTCGGGAAACAACAGTTCGCGCACGGCGTCACTGAGCAAGTCATCCACACGTATCCATTGCAGCAGGCCGTGTTCGTCCTCGCGCACCGGGCCCAGGTACGGCGCCTGCGAGTTGTCCAGGCCGTAGGCTTTGAATTCATGGGGCGAGCAGCGCAACGTGTCGGTTGCCTGTTCGAGGATCAGGCCCAACTCACGCGGCGGGCGATCGCCGCCGAGGCGGTAGTGCACCAACACCAGCCGTGTGCTGGTACGCAACGGGGCGGGATGGCCGAAGGTCAGCGCGCTGAGATCGATGACCGGGACAATCGCACCTCGGTGGGCAAACACACCCGCGACCCAGTGCGGCGCTTGGGCGATGGGCTTGAGCATCAGCCGTGGCAGCACTTCGGCGACTTCTGTCGCTTGCAGCGCGTAGCGTTCCGCACCGATGCGGAACAGCAGAAACAGCTTGTTCTTCGGCGACACCGCAATGCTGCGCTTGGCTGAATGCTCGATCATGGGCCTGACTCAGACCTTGAAACGCGAAACGCCGCTACGCAGCCCCACCGCCACCTGGCTGAGCTCGTCGATGGCGAAGCTGGCCTGACGCAGGGATTCGACGGTCTGGCTGCTGGCATCACCCAACTGCACCAGCGCCTGGTTGATCTGTTCGGCGCCAGTGGCCTGAGCCTGCATGCCTTCGTTGACCATCAACACACGCGGCGCCAGGGCCTGCACTTGATGGATGATCTGCGAAAGCTGCTCGCCGACCTGGGTCACTTCGTACATGCCGCGACGCACTTCTTCGGAGAACTTGTCCATGCCCATGACGCCCGCCGACACCGCCGACTGGATCTCGCGAACCATCTGCTCGATGTCGTAGGTGGCCACGGCGGTCTGGTCGGCCAGACGCCGGACTTCGGTGGCGACCACAGCGAAACCACGGCCGTATTCGCCGGCTTTTTCCGCTTCGATGGCGGCATTGAGCGACAGCAGGTTGGTCTGGTCGGCGACCTTGACGATGGTCACCACGACCTGATTGATGTTGCCGGCCTTCTCATTGAGGATCGCCAGCTTGGAGTTGACCAGATCGGCCGCGCCCATGACCGAGTGCATGGTTTCTTCCATGCGCGCCAGGCCTTGCTGACCAGAGCCCGCCAGGACCGAAGCCTGATCCGCCGCTGAGGTTACTTCGGTCATGGTGCGCACCAGATCCCGGGACGTTGCGGCAATTTCCCGCGACGTGGCGCCGATTTCCGTGGTGGTCGCAGCAGTCTCCGTGGCCGTCGCCTGTTGCTGCTTGGAGGTGGCAGCAATCTCGGTCACCGACGTGGTCACCTGAATCGACGAGCGCTGGGCCTGGGACACCAATGCCGCAAGTTCGGCGACCATGTCGTTGAAGCCAGTCTGCACTGATCCGAATTCATCGTTGCGATCCAGCGCCAGCCGCGTGCTCAGGTCGCCGGTGCGCATGGTCTCGAGAATCTGCACGATGCGATTCATCGGCGCCAGAATCGCGCGCATCAGCAATAGGCCGCACGCCGCGGCCGCCAGCAAGGCAATGATCAACGAAATGCCGAGAGTGATTTTGGCGCTGGAGACGGCGGCTTGAATGGCGTCGGACGCCTTGTCGGCGACCACCTTGTTCTTGGCGCCGAGTGCGTTGAGCTGTTTACGACCCTCAAACCACGTGGGGGTGAGTTGCTCGGCGAAAATCCGTTGGGCCAGCGCGTAGTTGTCGCCCTGATAAGCCGCGAGCACACCGTTCAGCACCAACTGGTAGCGTTCGCGCAATTGCAGAAACTGGGCGAAGTCGTTGCGATCCGATTCGTCGAAGATGCTTTTCTGGTAATTGACGATCTGCGCCTGCAGGCGGTCTTCGAATTCTTTGTACTGGTCTTCTTCAGCGCTGGTGAGGTCGCGACCGGCGCCTTCACTGAGCAAATGCTGGGTGGCTACGTAGCTTTCGACCCATGCGCCGCGCACGGTGCTGCTGTAGAAAACGCCGGGCAGCGCGTCCAGTCGTACGGCATCGCCGCTGCTCTCGATCACCAGCAGGCGATTGAACGACACGATCACCATCAACAGCATGATGGCGATGATGACAGCGAAGCTCGCCAAAATCCGTTGACGCAACGTCCAGTTCTTCACAGTCAGCCCTCAAGGGTTCAACGCCGGCATGACCGGGTTCAAGAAGCGGACCGACGGACGGTCCAAAGCGAGCGGGAGTATAGCCTAGTGACTTCCCAATAAACGGGCTGTTTCCGACAAGGAAAACGCCATATCACACAGCCAGATCGGAAGTGTCTTACACGCTATCGGCTTGATGTGACGTTGCTTGATGGTACGAGTGCGTTGTTGGCGGATGTCTGCAGCGGACGTTCAGCGCACGGGGGAGAAATGCGGGTCAGACCCCAACGGTTGTTGGGCCTGACCCGGCAGGTTTGCGGGTGTCGGATGGTGTATCCGGGGCGGGTCGCTGGACAGGCTGACGGTTTAAGGCTGCGCCTGACGCACCTGGTGCTCAAGCTCAGTCTTGAGGGCGGGATCGAGCTTCAGCTGCCTGGCGAGTTCGTCCAGGTAAGCGCGCTCCATGAAGTGTTCTTCGTCGACCATCATCACGCTGGCCAGGTACATCTCGGCGGCGATTTCCGGGGTCTGCGCCGCGCGGGCGACATCGGCCGGGTCCAGCGGCTTGTTCAGTTCAGCGTGCAGCCATTGCTGCAGTTCGTTGTCGCCGGTGATGCGGGTGAACTCGCCTTCGATGAGTTCGCGTTCACGGTCGTCAACGTGGCCGTCGGCCTTGGCCGCTGCCACCAGCGCCCGCAGGATGGCCTCGCTGTGCTGCTCGACCTGGGCCGGCGGCACGCGGTCCACGGTTTGCGGCTCAACCGGTTGCGCCACACCCTGACTCGCCTGCCAGTTTCCGTAGGCCTTGTACGCCAGCACGCCCAACGCTGCGAGCCCGCCATAGGTCAGCGCTTTGCCGCCCATTTTGCGTGCGCCTTTGTTGCCCATCAGCAAGCCCATCGCGCCCGCTGCCAACGCGCCGCCACCGGCCCCGGAGAGCAGCCCGCCAAGGCTGCCGCCCAGCTTGCCGCCCAGGCCGCTGCCACCGACTTTGCCGAGCAGATCGCCGAGACCGCCCTGCCCGTTTTGCCCGCTTTTGCCGCTCTTGTCGTGAGCGCCGGCCTTGTTTTGCAGCAGGTCCTGGCCGGATTTCAACAGTTGATCGAGTAAACCGCGCGTGTTCATGACTTCACCTTCAGAAGGGGGACAGACGATTCGACCCGCAGGTTAAGGCGAAGGCACCGACGCGCGCCGGGCGGGTTTGCTTCTGAATGTTGCGGCGACTGAGCGTCCAGAGGCCGGATGGTTTTCGCTCAACCGCATCCGCCCTGCACGAATGGGCTCGGTATTTGCTGCGCCAAGTTTGTCGAGGCTCGAACGGGGCACTACGCTCTGCACCACCGATCTCTGCCCAAACAACCACCATGAGGCAAACCCACCATGTCCGTGCACAAGACTGCGATTCTGAGCGCCGTGATCACCGCCCTATTCACCAGCGGCGCGGTGCAGGCCGCCGAAGCACTCACGGCGGTGGGCGATGGCGAGGGGCAACTGGATATCGTGGCGTGGCCGGGCTACATCGAACGCGGCGAAAGCGACAAGGCCTACGACTGGGTGACCGGCTTCGAGCAGGAAACCGGCTGCAAGGTCAACGTCAAGACCGCCGCAACCTCCGACGAGATGGTCAGCCTGATGACCAAGGGCGGGTACGACCTGGTCACCGCGTCGGGCGATGCGTCGTTGCGCCTGATCGCCGGCAAGCGTGTGCAGCCCATCGACCCCACATTGATCCCGAACTGGAAGACCCTCGACCCGCGCCTGAAAGACGGCCCCTGGTACACGGTCGAGAACAAAACCTATGGAACGCCGTACCAATGGGGCCCGAACGTGCTGATGTACAACACCAACGTGTTCAAGACGCCGCCGGTCAGCTGGAGCGTGGTGTTCGAGCCGCAGGATTTGCCCGACGGCAAACCGAACAAGGGCCGGGTCCAGGCCTACGACGGGCCGATCTACATCGCCGACGCCGCGCTGTATTTGAAGACCGCCAAACCGGAACTGAACATCGTCGACCCTTACCAGCTCACCGAGACCCAGTACAAGGCGGTACTCGACCTGCTTCGCGCTCAGCAGCCGCTGATTCACCGCTACTGGCATGACGCGACGGTGCAGATGAGCGACGTGAAAAACGAAGGTGTGGCAGCGTCGAGTTCGTGGGGTTACATGGTCAACGGGCTGGTCGCCGACAAGCAGCCCGTCGCCTCGACCATCCCCCAGGAAGGCGCCACCGGCTGGGCCGACACGACGATGTTGCACGCCGAGGCCAAACACCCCAACTGCGCCTACAAATGGATGAACTGGTCGCTGCAACCGAAAGTTCAGGGCGACGTTGCGGCCTGGTTCGGCTCCCTGCCGGTGGTGCCTGACGCGTGCAAGGGCAACGAGCTGCTCGGCGCCGAGGGTTGCGAGACCAACGGGTTTGACCTGTTCGACAAGATCGCCTTCTGGAAAACCCCACAGGCCGAGGGCGGCAAATACGTGCCCTACAGCCGCTGGACGCAGGATTACATTGCGATCATGGGCGGGCGTTAAGCCATGACCCACGCTGTCCAGTTCACCCAGGTCTCGCGGCTGTTCGGCGAGGTGAAAGCCGTGGACCGGGTGTCCATCGACATTGAGGACGGCGAGTTCTTTTCCATGCTTGGCCCTTCAGGCTCCGGCAAGACCACCTGCCTGCGCCTGATCGCAGGCTTCGAGCAACCCAGCGCCGGCTCGATTCGCATTCATGGCCAGGAAGCCGCCGGCCTGCCGCCGTACCAGCGTGACGTCAACACGGTGTTTCAGGACTACGCGCTGTTTCCGCACATGAACGTGCGGGACAACGTTGCCTATGGCCTGAAAGTCAAAGGCGTCGGCAAGGCCGAGCGGATCAAGCGAGCCGACGAGGCCCTGAACATGGTGGCGCTCGACGGCTATGGCGCGCGCAAACCCGTGCAACTGTCCGGCGGACAGCGCCAGCGTGTGGCCCTGGCGCGTGCACTGGTCAATCGGCCGCGGGTGCTGCTGCTCGACGAGCCCCTCGGCGCCCTCGACCTGAAGCTGCGCGAACAGATGCAGAGCGAGCTGAAGAAACTGCAGCGCCAGCTGGGCATCACCTTCATCTTCGTCACCCACGACCAGACCGAAGCGCTGTCGATGTCGGACCGGGTAGCGGTGTTCAACAAAGGCCGCATCGAGCAGGTCGATACGCCGCGCAATCTGTACATGAAACCGGCGACGACCTTCGTGGCGGAATTCGTGGGCACCTCCAACGTTGTGCACGGCGAACTGGCGCAGGCATTGACCGGCAGCCCGGGCGCTTTTTCGATTCGGCCCGAGCACATCCGTTTTGCCGAGAGCGGCACTGCGACGCACGACATTCAGCTCAGCGGCGTGCTGCACGACATTCAATATCAGGGCAGTGCCACCCGCTACGAGGTCAAACTGGACAACGGCCAGACGCTCACTGTCAGTCAGGCCAACAGCCAATGGCTGGACACCGGCGCGCGCTATCAACCGGGGCAACGCCTGACGGCATGCTGGGCGCGGGAAGCGATGATTGCGCTACATGACGCGCCACGTGAGTCGCCAGAAATCGCGACGGGCGAGGCGCATTGAGATGGGTCAAACGTTCACTGGCTCGGCGCCAATGCAACGGCAATCGCCACTCCGGCGCTTTTCCAGCCTGCTGTATCGACGCCCGAATCTTTACCTGTCACTGCTGCTGATCCCGCCGCTGCTGTGGTTCGGCGCGGTTTACCTCGGCTCGCTGCTGGGCCTGTTGTGGCAGGGCTTCTATACCTTCGACGACTTTAGCATGACCGTGACGCCGGACCTGACCCTGGCGAACTTCGGCGCGCTGTTCAACCCGGCCAACTTCGACGTCATCCGCCGCACCCTGAGCATGGCGGTCGCAGTGTCCATCGCCAGCGCCATCATCGCCTTCCCCATCGCGTATTACATGGCGCGCTACACCACCGGCAAAACCAAGGCGTTCTTTTACATCGCGGTGATGATGCCGATGTGGGCCAGTTACATCGTCAAGGCCTACGCGTGGTCGCTGCTGCTGGCCAAAGGCGGCGTCGCGCAATGGTTCGTTCAGCATCTGGGATTGGCGCCGGTGTTGCAGGGGCTGTTGAGCGTGCCCGGCATTGGCGGCAGCACCTTGTCGACCTCCCACCTGGGACGATTCATGGTGTTCGTCTACATCTGGCTGCCGTTCATGATCCGGCCGATTCAGGCCTCCCTCGAGCGCTTGCCGCCCTCCTTGCTGCACGCTTCCGCCGACCTTGGCGCCACGCCCCGGCAGACGTTCATGCAGGTGATTCTGCCGCTGTCGGTGCCGGGCATTGCAGCGGGCTCGATCTTCACGTTTTCGCTGACCCTGGGGGATTTCATCGTGCCGCAACTGATCGGCCCGCCGGGCTATTTCATCGGCAGCATGGTCTACGCCCAGCAAGGCGCCATCGGCAATATGCCCATGGCGGCGGCATTCACGCTGGTGCCGATCGTGCTGATCGCGGTTTATCTGGCCATCGTGAAACGACTGGGGGCTTTCGATGCACTCTGAAAAAGCGTCGTGGGCCCTGAAGATCGCAGCCTGGGGCGGTCTGATGTTTCTGCACTTTCCGATCCTGATCATCTTCGTCTACGCCTTCAACACCGAAGACGCCGCCTTCAGCTTCCCGCCGAAAGGCTTCACCCTGAAGTGGATCGGCGTGGCATTCGCGCGGCCTGACGTGCTGGAGTCGATCAAGCTTTCGCTGCAAATCGCCTGCGTCGCCACGCTGATCGCATTGATGCTCGGGACGCTGGCCTCGGCAGCGTTGTACAGGCGGGACTTCTTCGGCAAGGACGGCATCTCGCTGATGCTGATTCTGCCCATCGCCCTGCCCGGCATCATCACCGGGCTGGCCTTGTTGTCGGCGTTCAAGACCCTTGGGATCGAGCCGGGCATGTTCACCATCATCGTCGGCCATGCGACCTTCTGCGTGGTGATCGTCTACAACAACGTTATCGCCCGCCTGCGCCGCACGTCCCACAGCCTGATCGAAGCCTCGATGGACCTCGGCGCCGATGGCTGGCAGACCTTCCGCTACATCATCATGCCCAACCTGGGCTCGGCGCTGCTGGCCGGCGGCATGCTGGCGTTTGCCCTGTCGTTCGACGAAATCATCGTCACCACCTTCACCGCCGGGCATGAGCGCACATTGCCCATCTGGCTGCTCAACCAACTCAGCCGCCCACGGGACGTGCCAGTAACCAATGTCGTAGCGATGCTCGTGATGATAGTGACCATGCTGCCGATCCTCGGCGCGTACTACCTGACCCGGGGCGGGGAAAGCGTGGCGGGGAGTGGGGGGAAGTGAGCGGCTATCTTCACTCCGCAGGCCGACGCAGGACAAGTGTGGGGGTTGGGGCGGGGGGGGGCCGCCCCCCGGCCCGCCCCCCACCGGATTAGGGCAG
>NZ_JASCOY010000091.1:0-17661 GCF_029960075.1 Pseudomonas sp. PS02290 | reverse complement strand
GTCCCATAGAAGCTGATATTTATAGCCTGCCTCTGCACCCTCCCAGACCTTCAAGTCAACAGTGATTGGGCTATCAAGTGCTGTAACTGGGATTAATCCAAAGTCGTCTTGATCGTGAAACGCGACTGCAATGTCTGGCGCTTCGATTGAAACTGGCGCGCGGCCGGATCGGGTGGAAATGATGGTGGGTGTCTGTTTTACATTATTCATAAAATTTCCTCGTAGTTCTTATTTGCGATTTCCGACATGGTTCGGATCGCATGTCGTTGAACTGGATTTCCCTAGTTCCCAATCTAACTAATACTAAAAATCACCGGGTGGCAACGTAGACTTTGACCCGCCCTCGTAGGACTAAAGGCCTCTATGTAGGACGTATCCAAACCACTGTTAAAAAGGTCATGCCGCTTTCTTGAGCGTCATGCCCTAAACATAAGCCCTTTCGGTTTTTTAACGTAGGACGTGTAGCTCAAATATTTGGGAAAAATCCTACACAATATTTTTTTAAATTTTTTTCTAGCCCTATCTACAATCCGCAGACTTCAGGCTTCATGATTTGGAGGAAGTCTCGTGTCAGCAGTACAAAGCTTGGTAAGTTTCAGATGTAGTTTGCTCGCACTCTCGGTGGGGCTTATGGGTCCGGTTGTGAGTCTAAATTCGGTACATGCAAGCGAACTGTTACTAACAACAGGCCCGATCGCTGCGGGTGTCAGGAAAACCCTGCTTGAAGTCGCAGGTGTAAAACGAGAAGTCACGGTGGTGGACGGGGTCATCCAAACCGTGGGCGCATCGAGCGGCCTCGCCAGCTATAGCGTGATCAATGATGGTGTCATCAATATTCTTCCGGGCGGAGTTGCTGACTGGGTGGGTGTAGATAAGTCAACCTTGAACGTTCAAGATGGGGAGGTTAAAGGAGGTGTAGAGATTTTTGGTGGTCAAGCCAACATAAATGATGCAAGCGTCATGCGGAGCGATCGCGCGGCTCTAGAGCTCATCATGAATGTAAAAGATCCAACCACGCTTTCCACCGCCCATGTTTCAGGTAGCACAATTAAAGGAGCCGGCTACGGGATCATGGTGTCTGCCATGGGTGAAATCTGGTTGAAGTCCACGCAGGTTGAAGGCTTAGGCACTTCAGCATCCTTGGCCGGAAACGGGGGCTTGAAGTTGTCGGGTGGCGTCGCACATGTGCTTGAAGGCAGCCATGTGATCGGAGAGGACAGCGGAGTTAATGTAATCAACGGAACGCACGGTCTCGTGAGTCAGACCAATCTTTTGGAAATCAATGCGTCCACAATTACGGCGCAAACGGGCTCCGCGATCGAGGTGACAAGGCGGTCGGAAACGGCCGCTGACAAGACCACTGCGGATATCCTCATCGCTGATAATGCGAAATTGGAGGCAGGCAACGGTGTTCTGATTGATGTCAATCAAGAAAGCACCGCGAACGTCAAAGTGATCAACAGCACCCTCTCCGGTGATTTCGTCGCCGACGACACCAGCACCTTCAATGTGGTGCTGCGCAATCACGGGCAGTTGAACGGGAATATCGTCAATGGCAATTCCGTAACCATCGATTCCAATGGCCGCTGGCAGCTTGCGGCGGATAACGGCGTTAACTCGCTTGCGATGGATGGCGGCAGTGTCGGCTTCACCGGAGACGGCTTTCATTCGCTTTCGCTGAGCAAGCTGTCCGGCTCCGGGCTGTTCGATATGCGTATCAACCTGGACGACGGCACCGGTGATTTGCTCAACGTGAATGGGGAAGCCTCGGGTAGGCATCGTCTGCGTGTTCAGAACACTGGCACCGAAGCCGTCCCTGCCGAGTTCGATCCGCTGCGGGTGGTTCACACCGAAGGCGGGGATGCCGAGTTCGGGCTGGTGGGCGGTCGGGCGGATCTTGGGGTGTATTCCTACGAGCTTGAGCGACAGGGGACGGACTGGTTCATCGTCGGGTCCGGCAAGGAGATCAGCCCGTCCACGAAAAGTGCGCTGGCGTTGTTCAACACAGCACCGACAGTGTGGAACAGCGAGTTGACGACGTTGCGCAGTCGCATGGGTGAAGTGCGTGGCCAGGAGCAGGGCGGCGGCTGGATGCGGACGTATGGCAGTCGCTTCAATGCGGCGCTGGATTCCGGCGTTGACTACAGCCAGAAGCAGCAGGGGCTGTCTTTCGGTGCGGATGCGCCGGTGCCGGTGGGCAACGGTCAGCTGTTGCTCGGTTTGATGGGGGGTTACAGCAAGTCGGATCTGGACATCGGCCGAGGCACTTCGGGCCAGGTCGACAGCTACTACATGGGCGCGTATGGCACGTGGTTGTCGGAGGGCGGTTATTACCTGGACGGCGTGCTGAAACTCAACCAGTTCCATAACGAGTCCAAAGTAGCGATGAGCGATGGCACCAAGGCCAAGGGCGACTACAGCAGCAAGGCGTTGGGCGGGTCGCTGGAAGTCGGTAAGCATATAAAGCTGGCCGATGAGTATTTCGTGGAGCCTTTTGCGCAGCTGTCCAGCGTCTGGATCGATGGCAGCAGTTACACGCTGGACAACGGCATGCAGGCCAGAACCACCCAGACGCAGTCGGTGCTGGGTAAAGTCGGCAGTACCGTGGGACGCAGCTTCGCCCTGAAGGACGGCGGCGTTGTCAAACCGTACGCACGGGTGGCGTGGGCCCACGAGTTCTCCCGCAGTAATGACGTCAGCGTGAACGGTCAGCGTTTCGACAACGATCTGTTTGGCTCCCGGGCGGAACTGGGCGCCGGCGTTTCGGTGTCGCTGTCCGAGCGACTTCAGGTGCACGCTGATTTCGATTACATGAAGGGTGAGCATGTCGAGCAGCCTTGGGGTGCGAACGTGGGCGTGCGTCTGGCGTTCTGACGCGCGCGTCAGCTAGTTGAAACGCGGTTTTGAAGCCCCGGCTGCAGCGATGCAGTCGGGGCTTTTTTACGTGGGCTTAGGGTTTTGGCTGCATCCGGCGCCGTCGCGGTGGACGGCCCGGAGGCGAGCCTTTGCCGCGTCGCTTCCTCAGGCGCGGCAAGTTGACGGTCAGCGTTTCCGAAATGCCGACGAGCTTGGCGCGCCGTACCACTTCATAGCGCACCTCGACGCATCCGCTTTCGTAGTCCGCCAGGGTTTCATTGTTGAGGTACTGAACCAGGCGAGGGCCTTTGCGGCCTTCTACCTTGCCGATGGTGGTGTAGAAGGTGTTGTGGCCCCAGCGCAGCTTCAGGTGATCCCCGAACCACAGCTTCGGTGAGCGCGGGATATTGATGTAGATGCCCACGTGCAGCTGTGCGTCGGTCGGGCCTTCGGGGTCGGCACCGGTGATGAAAGGCGCTTCGAATACCGGCGCCGGAGGCGGGTGCTTCATCTCGTGATGCCAGGGAAATCCCGGGGCATTCTGAAGCTGGCCGGCGTAGACCAACGCCTGTTCAGCCGCACTCTTGCCCGCGGGCGGTATTGCCTGCAGATCTTCGTAGAGCGGGATGGAACTCTTGTCGGGTGATTTGCCTTTCTTCCTGCGGGTAGTTCTCGGGTTAGGCAGTGTTACCTTGTTATCGTTATCGGACTCATTCGGCTGCGAGTGGGGTGGCGGCTGGATATCCGTTTCATCTTCCATTGGAACTCCTTGATCAGATCGCTAGTGCGAGGATTACAGGATTGGGTGTTGGCGCTTGCTTGTAGGACTGCGGCGCTGCACATGCCTATGATCGATTCGAAAAATAGGACTGTCAAACAAGCGAAGTGCATGGGATTGCATGGCTTCTCCGAAAAAAATTCGTGGTTGAATATATTTTTGATATGTGAATTCGGCGCTTTTCACGGTGTTTTTGAGCGATTTAAATAATTATGTATCGCGCGTAGTCTATAAAATTTTGATAGTCCATCAGACGCTTCCTACGGAGATGTAGGTTCTGTGGAATCGAGATGCCAAAAAATAATTTAAATTATTTTTCGCTGGCGATTTTGTTGACAAAACCTCCACGCATTAGCGTGGAGGTGGTTACTTTTGGTATTCAGTTGAATAGCGGAAAAGCTGGTTACAATTTAAGTGAAACCAGGGTCGGCAGGCTGGTGATGGATGCATTCCCGGCCCGGTCGGTGACGACGTACTCGATGGACACGGTTTCGGCTGCATGGGTTAGCAGGTCTTCGCGGCTGAAAGCGATTTCGACGGGCCGGAGGGTGAGCTCATCCGTCTCGACCAGATGGGACGGGCCTTCAACGCCGTTGAGTAATGTCTGGATGACATCGCCCGGTTCCATGCCGGCGTAGCCAGGGAGGAGGCCAATGAGTTGATCGCCGAAGGTGGCGGTGGGGAAGATGAGGGGAGCGAGGAGGGTGGCGCCGGGTTTGGTGCGGTCGACCTTTAGCGCTGCTGCAGGAGATTCGCGAGTCACGCCATTGATATTATTTGTAGCCTGATAGCTGAGGGAATAACTGCGACTTTCACATAGCAGATGTTGACTTAGCTCAAGTTGTACCATTTCTCCAGGCTGCTGTTCGCCTACGACCATCGGGACTCCAATCGGATCTCCATCAAGTCGTAGTTGAACAATATAGCCTGGACGCGCTCCATTCCAAATGATGATTTCAACGGGGATGGGTTGAGTTAAATCCACGATTTGTAAGAGGCCGTCGATAGGGCTCGCTTTGGTGACCAGCGGGGCGCTGAAAGGAAATTGCTCATTCATAAGTTTCTCCATCAAGCACACCCCTCCACTTTCATCCGCAGAAAGAGTGCGCATTAAATTGATTGTCCAGATCAACAAATACTCCACCCGAGGTGGTAACTATTTATCGTCTTTCAACAATCAACTAATAGAGTTCTACAAATCCTGTCAACAGCCAAACCCCTGCTCCAAACCAAAAAAAGCTTCCCCAAATGATTTTCAGAAATGCCCTACTTAAACCCCAACACAAACAAAAAGGCCCCGGCAGACAATCTGCCGGGGCCTTCGCATAACCCACTGACACTCAGCGGTTAAAGCGTTCCACTAAGGAGTATTGCGTGTGAGCAGTTTGGGTCAGTTCGGCACTGAGCGTGGCAGAGCGACGGGCTTCGTCAGAGGTCTGGTCCGCCAGGTGCGCGATGGTGCTGATATTGCGGCTGACCTCTTCTGCCACCGAGCTTTGCTCTTCGGTGGCGGCGGCGATCTGCGTGGTCATGTCGGTGATGTTGGCCACTGCGTCGCTGATACCTACCAACGCCCTGTCGGCTTCCATGACCTGCTCGACGCCTTCTTCGGCCTGGCGCCGGCCTGTGTTCATGGTCTGAACCGCGTTGGTAGCCGTCTGTTGCAGCTGGGCGATGAGGGCATGGATCTGGCCGGTCGACTCGGTGGTGCGTTGCGCCAGTTGGCGGACTTCATCGGCGACGACAGCAAAGCCGCGACCCATTTCGCCCGCGCGGGCGGCTTCGATGGCCGCGTTCAACGCCAGCAGGTTGGTCTGGTCGGCGATCCCTTTGATGACATCGACAACGCCACCAATCTCGTCGCTGTCTTTCGCGAGCTGGGTCACGGTCAGGCCTGTTTCGCCCACTGAGGCCGACAGGCGCTGGATGGCTTCGCGGGTGTCGCTGGCGATCTCGCGGCCGCGACGGGTCAGTTCGTTGGCCTGTTGCGTGGCGTCAGCGGTGCGCTGCACGTGATTGGCCACTTCCTGGGTGGTCGCGGCCATCTGGTTGACGGCGGTGGCGACCTGTTCGGTTTCCACGCGCTGACGTTCCAGGCCGGTGGAGCTGGCCTGCGCGAGGGTGTCGGACTGACGGGCCTGGTCGTTGAGGTGTTCGGCGGTGTCCTGCAGGCGGGTGAGGCAGGTCTTGAGACGCGCTTCCTGGCTGAGGATCGACATCTCCAGCCGCGCCTGTGCGCCGCGACTGTCGGTGTACATCTGCGCGATCAACGGGTCGGAGGTGGTTTGCTCGGCCAGACGCAGCAGGCGCTTGAGGCCACGCTGTTGCCAGCTCAACCCCAGCAGGCCAAGCGGTACGGACACTGCGGCGGCGAGCAGGAAGCCCCAATGGGAATTCAGCCACACGCCAATCAAAAAACTCACCTGGCTCACCAGGATGAACGGCAGCCAGTCCTGCAACAGCGGCAGCCACTTGTCACGGCTTGGCACCGCGCTTTTGCCGCTGTTCAGACGTTTGTAGAGCGATTCGGCGCGACGCACCTGTTCAGCGGTCGGCTTGATACGCACGGACTCGAAGCCCACGACCTGTTTGTTCTCGAAGACTGGCGTGACGTAAGCGTTGACCCAATAGTGGTCGCCGTTCTTGCAGCGGTTCTTGACGATCCCCATCCACGGCTGGCCCTGCTTGAGGGTGGCCCACATGTGTTCGAATACCGCTGTCGGCACGTCCGGATGGCGCACGGTGTTGTGCGGCGATTTGATCAATTCATCTTGGGAAAAACCGCTGATTTCAATGAAGGCGTCGTTGCAATAGGTGATGACGCCGCGCGCATCGGTGGTGGAGATCAACCGTTGCTGCGCCGGGAAGGTCCGTTCGCGTTGAGTGATGGGCTGGTTATTTCGCATGAGCTATTCGATCCAGGAAGGCTGTGAAGGGTTATCGGCCCGAAGCGAAAAAAATTAAGCTTTTGTGAACTGCGTCATAGGTTGGGTGTCGCGGGCGGTCGCTTCAGCGATCGAACATCGGATAGGTGAACAGGCTGAAATGCAGCAGGTTCAGACCGAAATGGGTGAGGACCGCAGCGGGCAGGCCGCCCAGTCGATAAGCCACGCCGTAACCCACGCCTGCGAGGCCCGCCAGAAGCGCCCATTCCCAGCCAGCACCGATGTGCGCAAGACCGAACAGCAGCGAGGCTGTCCCGATGGCCAGGGCGTCGTGGCAGGGCAAGTGTTGCAGCCATCTTTTCAGGCCGCCTTGCAGGTAACCGCGAAAGAGCAGTTCCTCGGTCAGCGCGACCAACAGCAGGTTGTTCAGCGCCCAGATGCCTGTTTGCTCGGGCCACTTGGGCGACCAGCCGACGAGGCCCAGCAGCAGCGCCGTTGATAAACACGCTGCTGCGGTGACGGGCAAGGCGATGCTGGTGACGCCCAGCCAGCGTCGGGGACTGAACGCGATAAACACCCAGGGGCAGGCGATGGCGATCCAGAAGCCAATAAGGGGCTTGTCGAGATTCAGGTACATCGAATACGGCGCGGCCTCGGGGCTGAGGCGCACGCCGGCAATCGCCCTTGCGCTGAGGAAACCGGGCAGCCAGTGACTGGCCAGCCCCGCTGCCATGGCAATAAGCAGGGCGTGGCCGAAGAGGCGCACGGCGCGGTGCTGGAAATGGCTGACGCAGATGCCGGCCATGATCAGCAGTCCGAACGTGATGACCACGGGAACGCTGAGCTGGCCGTAGAGCAGCGCCAGGCAGTAGCCGAGAGAGAGCAGAAGGAGGGAAGTCCAGCGTTGCACCGACATGAAGTCGTCCTTGAGCGTCGGAATAGGCTGGCGATTTTAACGTTGATTAAACGCGTGTGTATGTCGGATCAACGGGGAGCGGGTCCGATTGTTTCGTGGATGCAGGGCGGAGGTCGTGTAGGGCGTTTCTGATGACGAGGGATTTGGGTTAGACGCTGGCAATTTGCGGTGAGGCAGACGACGCCTTCCCGGCTAAAGCCGGTCCCACTAACAGCACGCGATGTGCCCGTAGGACCGGCTTCAGCCGGGAAGAGGCCGGTTTGAGCGCCATTGATATTGCGTTGTGGCATCTTACGCCTTCCCGGCTAAAGCCAGTCCCACTCACAGCGAGACCGGCTTCAGACGGGATGAGGCTCAGGAAGCAATCAGCTGCCGCAACACGTAATGCAGAATCCCTCCCGCCTTGAAGTATTCCACTTCATTCAGGGTATCGATCCGGCACAGCACGTTGATGGTTTCCTGCTGCCCGTCCTCCCCGGTGATCTGCACCGCCAGGCTCATGCCCGGTTGCAGCGTGGCGCCGGTGAGCCCGATGATGTTCAGCACTTCCTTGCCGGTCAGGCCCAGGGTTTTGCGGCTTTCGCCCGCCTTGAACTGCAGCGGCAGGACGCGCATGCCGACCAGGTTGGAACGGTGGATGCGCTCGAAGCTCTCGGCGATGACCGCCTTGACGCCCAGCAGATTCGTGCCTTTCGCCGCCCAGTCGCGACTGGAGCCCGTGCCGTATTCCTGACCGGCAATGACCACCAGCGGCGTGCCTTCTTCCTGATAACGCATGGCCGCGTCATAGATCGGCAGCTTCTCGTCGGTGGGCACGTGCAGCGTGTAGCCGCCCTCTTCGCCGCCGAGCATTTCGTTGCGAATGCGGATGTTGGCGAAGGTGCCGCGCATCATCACTTCATGGTTGCCGCGCCGCGAGCCGTAGGAGTTGAAGTCCTTGTATTCCACGCCCTTGCTGCGCAGATAACGCCCGGCCGGGCTATCGAGCTTGATGTTGCCGGCGGGGGAAATGTGGTCAGTGGTCACCGAGTCGCCCAGTACCGCCAGCACGCGAGCCTGCTGCACGTCGGCGATGACTGGCAGCGGGCCGGCGACGTCCTCGAAAAACGGCGGGTGCTGAATGTAGGTCGAGTCCGCCTGCCAGACGTAGGTCGCCGCCTCGGGCACCTCGATGGCCTGCCACTGCTCGTCACCGGCAAACACCTCGGCGTATTCCTTGTGGAACATGCCGGTGCTGACGTTCATGACCGCGTCGGCGATTTCCTGCTGGGTCGGCCAGATGTCACGCAGGTACACCGGCTGGCCGTCGCTGCCTTCGCCCAGGGGTTCGCTGCTCAGGTCGGTGCGCACGGTGCCGGCCAAGGCGTAAGCGACCACCAGCGGCGGCGAGGCCAGCCAGTTGGTTTTCACCAGCGGGTGCACGCGGCCCTCGAAATTGCGGTTGCCCGAGAGCACCGACGCGACGGTCAGGTCCGACTGCTGAATGGCTTTTTCAATCGGGTCAGGAAGCGGCCCTGAGTTGCCGATGCAGGTGGTACAGCCGTAACCCACCAGGTCGAAGCCCAACTGATCGAGATACTGGGTGAGACCAGCCGCGTTGTAGTAGTCGGTCACCACCTTCGAGCCGGGCGCCAGCGAGCTCTTCACCCAGGGTTTGCGCGTCAAACCTTTTTGCACAGCTTTTTTCGCCAGCAGCCCTGCCGCCATCATCACGCTGGGGTTGGAGGTGTTGGTGCAGGACGTGATCGCCGCGATGACCACCGCACCGTTCTTCAGGCGATAGGTCTGGCCGTTGTATTCATACTCAGCCTCGCCCACCTGTGCCGCATTGCCCACCGCGACACCACCGCCGCCTTCGCTTTCCAGTCGGCCTTCTTCGTGTTTGCTCGGGCTGACCGCCAGGCCCAGGAAGTCGCTGAAGGCCTTGGACACATCGGGAAGGGCGACGCGGTCTTGCGGACGTTTTGGCCCCGCAAGGCTGGCCACGACGGAACCCATGTCCAGCTCCAGCGCATCGGTGAACGCCGGTTCCTGACCGGGCAGGCGCCACAGGCCCTGGGCCTTGCAATAGGCCTCAACCAATTGCACCGTTTCGTCCGGACGCCCCGACAGGCGCAGGTAATCCAGCGTGACGTCGTCGACCGGGAAGAACCCACACGTCGCGCCGTATTCCGGGGCCATGTTGGCGATGGTGGCCCGGTCCGCCAGCGGCAGGTCCGCCAGGCCATCGCCATAGAATTCGACGAACTTACCGACCACGCCTTTCTTGCGCAGCATTTGCGTCACGGTCAGCACCAGGTCAGTGGCGGTGATGCCTTCGCGCAGTTTGCCGGTGAGCTTGAAGCCGATGACTTCCGGAATCAGCATCGACACCGGCTGGCCGAGCATGGCCGCTTCCGCTTCGATGCCGCCGACGCCCCAGCCGAGTACGCCGAGGCCGTTGATCATCGTGGTGTGGGAGTCGGTACCGACCAGCGTATCCGGGAAGGCGTAGGTGCGGCCGTCTTCTTCCTTGGTCCACACGGTGCGGCCAAGGTATTCCAGGTTGACCTGGTGGCAGATCCCGGTGCCCGGCGGCACCACGCTGAAGTTATCGAACGCATTCTGGCCCCAGCGCAGGAACGCATAGCGCTCGCCGTTGCGCTGCATCTCGATGTCGACGTTCTCGCCGAAGGCCTTGTCGTCGCCGAAGCGGTCAACCATGACCGAGTGGTCGATGACCAGATCCACCGGCGACAGCGGGTTGATGCGCTGCGGATCGCCACCGGCCTTGGCTACGGCGGCGCGCATGGCGGCGAGGTCAACCACCGCCGGCACGCCGGTGAAATCCTGCATCAGCACGCGCGCGGGGCGGTACTGGATTTCCCGATGGGATTTGCGCTCCACCAGCCAGTCGGCGAGGGCCTTGAGGTCGTCGCCGGTCACCGTGTGGTTGTCTTCCCAGCGCAGCAGGTTTTCCAGCAGCACCTTGAGCGACATCGGCAGTTTGTCGAGATCGCCCAGCGTGCGCGCGGCATCCGGGAGGCTGAAGTAGTGGTAGGTCTTGTTGCTGACTTCGAGGGTTTTGAGGCTTTTCAGGCTATCGAGGGAGGGCATGACTGACTCCTTGACGGTCCGTGCAGTACGCGCGGACGGGCGATCGACGGTAAGACGGGTCTTGCTTCGGCGCTCTGGGCGGCGCCTTTGAATGTTCATTGAGTAGTACTGGACCCACCGGCTAAGCCAGTGGTTCCTGATTCGGCTATCATGCGCCGCTTTCGAGTCATTGAGGTTAGTCCTCATGTACAGCTTGCGCCGCGACCCGATTCGTGGCGCGCGAGGAGACCGTCCCGTGAACACCCTTTTCATGCATTGCCGCCCCGGCTTCGAAAGCGAGGTCTGCTCGGAACTCAGCGAGCACGCCGCTCGCCTTGAGGTGTCCGGCTACGCCAAGGCCAAGACTGACGCCGCCTGTGCCGAATTCATCTGCACCGAGGCCGATGGCGCGGAACGGCTGATGAATAGCCTGAAGTTCCGCGAGCTGATTTTCCCCCGGCAGTGGGCCCGTGGCGTGTTTGTCCAGCTTCCCGAAACCGACCGCATCAGCGTAATCCTCGAGCACATGGCCGGCTTTGCGCCGTATGGCAGCCTGTGGCTGGAAGTGGTCGACACCAACGACGGCAAGGAGCTCTCGACCTTCTGCCGCAAGTTCGAAGCACCGTTGCGCAAGGCGCTGGAGAAGGCCGGCAAACTGGTCGACAACCCGAGCCTGCCGCGTTTGCTGCTGACGTTCAAAAGCGGGCGCGAAGTGTTCCTCGGGCTGGCCGACGCAGATAATTCAGCGATGTGGCCCATGGGCATTCCACGCCTGAAATTTCCCCGGGAAGCGCCGAGCCGCTCCACCCTCAAGCTGGAAGAGGCCTGGCACCACTTCATCCCCCGGGATCAGTGGGACGAGCGTCTGTCGGGCGACATGACCGGCGTCGACCTCGGTGCAGCCCCCGGTGGCTGGACCTATCAACTGGTGCGGCGCGGCATGCTGGTCACCGCCATCGATAACGGACCGATGGCCGAAAGCCTGATGGACACCGGACTGGTCCAGCACTTGATGGCAGACGGCTTTACCTTCAAGCCGCGTCAGCCGGTGGACTGGATGGTCTGCGACATCGTCGAGAAGCCCGCACGCAACGCCGCGCTGCTGGAAACCTGGCTGGGCGAGGGCTTGTGCCGCGAAGCGGTGGTCAATCTGAAGTTGCCGATGAAACAGCGCTATGCCGAAGTGCGGCGTTTGCTGGAGCGCATCGAAGACGGCTTCAAGGCGCGCGGCGTCAAGGTCTCGATTGGTTGCAAACAGCTGTACCACGACCGCGAAGAAGTGACCTGCCATCTGCGGCGGCTGGACATGAAACGCAAGGGCTGACGTCGGTTTGAATCCGCTGCCACGCTGTCCATAATCAGCGGTGCGCGCCTGCGGGGCGAAGAGAAGGGGAGATGCAATGAGCGCTGAACACAATGGACCTGATGCCGACATCCTCATCGTCGGCGGTGGCCTCAGCGGCACGATGCTGGCGGTGCAGCTGCTGCGCCTGCCGGGGCAACGGCGCATCGTCATCGTCGAGTCACGAAGCGAGTTGGGCCGGGGTGAGGCATACAGCGCGACCGAGCTGGGCCACACGCTGAATGGCAACGCCGCGCGCATGAGCGTCGACCCGGACGACGTCGACGATCTGACCCGCTGGCTGACCGACTACATCGCCGCCGGCGGCTGGCCGGAGTCTGATCAGCAGCACGTGCCGGTGGCCGAGCTGTTTCCGCCCCGCGGGATTTTCGGTCTGTACGTCCAGCAGCGCCTGGCCGAGGCCCGGGTGATCGGCGAGCGCTGCGGTTCGACCGTCGAGCACGTGCGCGGCGAAGTCACCGACCTGCAGACTGACGCAGCCGGCATACGCCTGACCCTCGCCAACGGTGAGCACCTCACCGGTCGCTTCGGCGTACTGGCGACGGGCATGTTCGCCGCCGCGCGCACGCCCCAGCGCGATTCAAATGCCCTTAATGCCGCCGCTGTTGATCCGTGGGACGTCAACGCCATGGGCCAGCTCGACACTCAGGGCCGCGTGCTGATCATCGGCTCGGGGCTGACCATGGTCGACGCCGTGGTGTCCCTGGAGCAAGCCGGTCACCGTGGGCCCATCGACGTGTTTTCCCGCCACGGCCTGCTGCCCCATGTGCGCCGTCAGCCTCCGACATGGCCGGACTTCCTCGCCGCCGACCCGAACATTCGCAGTACCCGGCAACTGGTCAGGGCCTTGCGCGAGCAGTGCGCGCAAGCGGCGGAGCAGGGCATCGACTGGCAGGCGCCGCTCGACACCGTGCGCGTGCATATTCCACGGCTGTGGAGTCAGGCGTCTCACCTGCAGCGCCGCCAATTCGTACGCCATGTCCGTCCGTGGTGGGAAAGCCATCACCACCGCTCGCCGCCGCCCAGCGCGCACTTGCTGGACCGGCTGATCGACGAAGGGCGCCTGCACATCCACGCCGCGTCGTTGCTCAGCGTTGAGGGCGCCGAGGCCGGACAGGTCTCCATCAGCGTTCGCTATCGCGGCCAGGACACGGCCAGCAAAGAGAGCGGCGCAGCGCTGATTAACTCGACCGGCATTCAATACGACTGGCGCCGGGTCGACCGTGCCCTCCCGCGCAATCTGCTGGCGCGCGGCCTGATTCAGCCGGGGCCGCTGGCGCTGGGCATTGCCGCCGATGCGGGGGGCGCGGTCATGGACGCCGAAGGGCGTGCCTCAACGCGGCTTTATGCCATGGGCCCGCCCTTGCGTGGTCTGTGGTGGGAAAGCACCGCCGTGACCGACGTGGCGTTGCAGGCCAAAGCGCTGGCGGCACGATTGGCGGCGTTGAGCACCGTACCGTCGTGAAGCCGCAGGAAATTGTGTCGACCACGACACACTTTCCGCAGCCCCTCCTAAAGCACGCTCCGAACGAGCCGAAAGCCCGTTATCGACCCGGTAAGACCGCCCGCTTTTCATCAAGAGGCGACAGGGACGTCAGCGAGTGCACAGGGCTATGGAGGCCATCGTTCATGTTGAGCTTGAGTTTCAGAAATCCTGCGGAGGCAGCACTGCTGCTGCCGCCCTCCGTCGCGTCCACTTCTACAGCCGCCGACGACGCAAGTCAGACCGCCAGCGCCGCCGAGCAGGTGCCCCAGGGCATCGAAGTGCTGCTCTCGCCGGACGCGCAGAAGGTGGCGAAGAAGGGTGACAAGAACGCCGACATCGACGCCACCCACTTGCCTGACCGGATCAAGGAGCAGCTCAAGCTGATCCGCTCGATTCAGGAGCGCATTGCCAAACGCATGCAGGACATGCATGCGTTCATGAGCGACCGGTCGCTCTCGCCCCGCGCCCGGGAGGGCAAAATGCGCCAGTTGCAGATGGAAATCATGGCCATGACCAACTCGCTCATTCAGGCCACCAATCAGCTCAATCAAGCGATGCAGCAGATGCATCTGTCACTGGCGGACCAGACGTTGGCCGGCACCCTGGTCAGTCCGCAGAATCTTCAATCCTGATCCAGCAGGCGCGGCCCGGCGCCTTGCTCGCTCAGGCTGTCGCCGAAGTTGCGCAGCGGGCAGGCCTCCATCGACAGGCAGCCGCAGCCGATGCAGCCATTGAGTTGGTCGCGCAGGGCGGTGAGGCGGTTGATGCGTTCATCCAGATCGGTTTTCCAGCGCTCGGATAACCGGGTCCAGTCGTCAAGGCTGGGCGGTCGGTCCTGGGGCAGGGTCTGCAGCGCGGTCTGGATCGTCGCCAGCGGAATGCCCAGGCGCTGGGCGGTTTTGATCAGGGCCACCCGACGCAGCACGTCCCTGGGGTAGCGACGCTGATTGCCGGCGTTGCGCTGGCTGCTGATCAGGCCTTTGGCCTCGTAAAAGCGCAGCGCGGTGATGGCCACGCCGCTGCGGGCGGACAGCTGGCCGACGGTGAGTTCCCGGGCGATGGGCGGGATGTCCTGGGTAAGCATGCAATCTTCCTGTGTGCCGAACGACGCTTGACCTCCAGTTAACTGGAGGTTTTATCCTGCGCAGCATCCCTTGGCCGGACCGCCTTGGCAAGTGGGGCACCGGCGCAAGAAACGTAGGGGGCCATACCGGTTCGCGCAGCATCCTGTTTAGCAACAACCGTCATCTGTGGAGAACGTTCATGACACCAGCAGCCGCCCATCTTCCGTACAGTCAGTTCGTTGAGTTCGCTGTCGACCCGCAGCATCAGGCCGGGCTGGTCGGTGCGCTCAACGAGCGTTTCGAGCAGTTTACGCGGACCTACCCAGGCTTCGTCCGCGCCAGCGTGCAGGTCAGCGAAGACCGTCAGCGGGTGCTGAGCCATGTGCAATGGCTGTCGAAGACCGACTGCGAGCGTGCGTTCGAAAACGCCGAGCAGGGCGAAGGGGACATGTGGGAGTTGATCCGTCGACACCGTGCCACGTCGATGATCTTCAACGCGTACGAAGTGGCGGGGGAAATCGTAGGACCGCGTCAGGGGTGAGCGCAGTCCTACAGGTTGCATCGCTGTGGGATCACACCGATAAATGCAGCATCTGCTCACCCTGGGTCTGTTCACCGGGACGGCGCTTGTTGACGGCCAGTTCGCCAATCTTGATCAGCCGCGCGCGCACGACGTTGCGGCTCAACCCCAGCAATTGCGCGGTGTGCACCTGGTTGTAGTGGCTGAAGCGATAGGCCGCGCGCAACAGGGCGTCTTCGACCTTCTCGTGCAGCGCGCCGGCCTGCTCCTCGAACAGACGCTGGAACGCCCGGGCCAGCAGGGCGTCGGTGGAATCGTCGACGGCGGGGGCTGAGTCTTCCTGGCGTTCAAGGCGCAGGTTCGACAGGCGCAGGTCGCTCGACTGAATCACGCCGTTGCGGCAGATCAGCAGGGTGTGGTGAATGACGTTTTCCAGCTCGCGGATATTCCCCGGCCAGCCGTAGGTGCGCAGCTTGTGCTCGGCATCCGCGCTGATCTGAATCGGTCCGCAACCCAGACGCTGGCTGTAGACGTCGATGAAGTGCCGGCTCAGCGGCATGATGTCCCCCGGCCGTTCGCGCAGGGTGCTCAGCTCCAGATTGACGACATTCAGGCGGTAGAACAGGTCTTCGCGAAAATGCCCGGCGTTGATGGCGCGTTCCAGTTGCACGTTGGTAGCGGCCAGCACCCGCACGTTGATCGGCGTGCTTTTGCGCGAACCCAGCCGCACCACTTCGCGCTCCTGCAGGACGCGCAGCAGTTTGACCTGAATCGCCAGGGGCAGATCGCCGATTTCGTCGAGAAACAGCGTGCCGCCGTTGGCTTCTTCGAACCAGCCGGCCTTGGCGGTGAGGGCGCCGGTGAACGCGCCTTTTTCCTGGCCGAACAGCTCGGCTTCCACCAGCGATTCTGAAAACGCACCGCAGTTGACGGCTACGAACGGCTGGTGGCGACGGCTGCTCAGGTTGTGAATGTGGCGCGCCACCAGCTCTTTGCCGGTGCCGGTTTCGCCCATGATCAGCACGCTGGCATCGCTGGGCGCGACTTGTTCAATGTGGGCCAGCAGCGCCTGGGACCTCGGGTCCTCGAACACCTGCGCGGTGGCGCGAATGGAAGTGGCCAGAGCCGGCGAGGGCGGTAGGGTCAATAGCTGCATGGGGGTCACTTGTGGTTGGAACGGTAAGCTGGCTGTCATGAGGACTCCTTGTCGCGATGGCCGTTGTCGCGCTGGCAGATCAACCGCTTCCCACATGCTGCGCGGGCGCGCAGCAGGCGGTTGTTTTCCAGGGGGGGCGGTGAAACTTACTTCTGCGGCGGCAAGTCGTTGGCAATCATCTCGCCGAACGGGCCGGTGAGGTTGGTGATGCCGCGGCCTGCCAGGCTCCGATACGGCTCGGGCAACAGCGGGAACACCAGCTCGGCGAAGCGATAGGCTTCTTCCAGATGCGGGTAGCCGGAGAAGATGAAGCTTTCGATGCCCAGGTCTGCGTATTCCTTGATCCGCGCGGCGACTTCCTGGGGATTGCCCACCAGCGCCGTGCCCGCACCGCCCCGTACCAGGCCGACGCCGGCCCACAGGTTCGGGGCGATTTCCAGGTTGTCGCGACGACCGTCGTGCAGTGCGGCCATGCGGCGCTGGCCTTCGGAGTCGAACCGCGAGAAGGATTTCTGCGCGGCGGCGATGGTTTCGTCGCTGATGTGCTCGATCAGGGTGTCCGCGGCTTTCCAGGCTTCTTCGCTGGTCTCGCGGACGATGACGTGCAGCCGGATGCCGAACTTGACAGTGCGACCGTTGCGCGCGGCGCGCTCACGCACGTCCGCCAGCTTCTCGGCCACGGCGACAGGGGGCTCGCCCCAGGTGAGATAAACGTCGACCTGCTCAGCGGCCAGTTCATGGGCTGCTTCGGAGGAGCCACCGAAATACAGCGGCGGATAGGGCTTCTGGATCGGCGGGTACAGGGCTTTGGCGTTCTGCACTTTCAGGTGCTTGCCTTCGAAGTCCACGGCTTCGCCCTGCAACACACGGCGCCAGATCTTCAGGAATTCGTCGGTGACTTCGTAGCGCTCGCTGTGATCGAGGAAGCTGCCGTCGCCACGGTTTTCATCCGGGTCGCCACCGGTCACGACGTTGATCAGCAGGCGTCCACCGGACAAACGATCCAGCGTCGCGGCCATGCGCGCGGAGACGGTCGGAGAAATGATCCCCGGTCGGATCGCCACCAGATAACGCAAACGCTCGGTCAGCGGCACGAGGGCCGATGCGATCACCCAGGAGTCTTCGCAGGAGCGGCCGGTCGGAATCAGTACGCCGTGGTAACCCAGATCATCGGCCGCCTGGGCGACCTGCTTCAGGTAATTGAGCGTGACCGGGCGCGCGCCCTTGGTCGTGCCCAGGTAATGGCCGTCGCCGTGTGTCGGTAGAAACCAGAAAACATCCATGAGAAATCCTTCGAGCGGAATCGGTGGGCTTGTGACAAGTGCACCCGTTATAAAGGCTCCGATTTATTCCGTAAAAGAACTGAATCCCATATTTTTATAACCGTTAGAGATATGCCCTGTTTGTTTGGATCTGAAAGGGCTAGTGCGAATGTTTGAGTGGCGAAGCACCTGTAGGAGCGCGCGTTGTGGGACCGGCTTTAGCCGGGAAGGCGTCGGGCGCCACGCCGCAGGATTGAGGGTGTTCACACTGGCCTCTTCCCGGCTGAAGCCGGTCCCACT
>NZ_JASCOY010000090.1:0-17878 GCF_029960075.1 Pseudomonas sp. PS02290 | reverse complement strand
GCATGGATGCCGCGAGAGCCGCCCCCGCCATGGATGGCGGATGGCGGCGGGCCCACGGAGCGAGACCGGAGTGAAGGAACCCTGACGAAGGAAGGGCCCAACCGAGAGCAGGCACCCTTGGTTACTTGGGGTGCTTTTCCAAGTAACTCGCCGAAGGCGAAACAATCTGCCCCTAGGCAGATGCCTTTGATCTTGAATTTGACCTTGATCTTAAGACAGCGGCAAATCGCACGCCGGGCACTTCGACATACCGGTGAACCACCATCGAGACCACCACAACTGCCACTACCACCAACAGCAACAACAGATTGTCGTTCAGCGCACTGCCCGTGCTCAGATACCGCACCAACGTCCCCGGCATCTCACCCGGCTTGTCCACCAACAACGGATACCCGCCAAACTTCGCGGCAACCGTCAGCCCCGTCGCGACCACGAAAATCACCGCCGCATGGGTCAGGTAAATCGACAGCCACAACCGGCCCAGCGCCGGGAACACCCGCACCTGCAACAGCCGCGACACCACCCCGGCTTCCCAGGCGAACACCAGAATCGCCAGGCAAAACAGCACCGACAGCTCAATCGTCAGCGGAGCGTCGCCGGCCACCATCAGCCAGCCGATCGCTGCCAAAACCCCCACCTCAAGCACACTGGCCAGCACCATTCCCGGCACGAAATGCCGCAGCCGTGCGTACAGCCGATAGGTCACCGTACCCGCAAAAAAACACGCCGCGCCCCACAGCACATAGCGCGTCAGCAGATCGGAATCCACGAACAAGCCGACAAACGCCAACCCGCCCAGCAGCGTGAAAATCATCCGCGCCATCCCCGGCAGTGCGTAGCAGACCACCCCGAAGATCAGCCACAGATAAAACGCGACGCTGAGCCACCACGACGGGTAGTTGAACGAGAGCGCGTTGAAGCCCGGCCACCAAGCCTGAATCAGCAACAGATTGGGCAGGATCTCCCCGGGCGCCCGGTCACCACTGAACGCCGGGAAATTCAACAGCAGCCCGTAGCGCTCCAGCACCCGCTTCAGGCACTCGAATCCGATGAAGAACAACAGCACCGCAATGTGCAGCGGCATGACCCGGCAGGCGCGAGCAAGCATGAAGTCGCCCAGCTGCCGCGAGGTATTCAGCGTGCCGACGTAGCGCCGGTAAATCAGAAAACCGCTCAGGGCGAAGAACAGACCGGCGAACTGACTGGCATTACGGAAAAACGACAGCTCCGTGAGGCTTCGCTCGATGTGCGAGTGATGAACGATCAAGGTCAGGGCGCAGAGACCGCGCAGGCTGTCGAGCGCGACGAATCGCTTCATCGTGAGGATCCTTTTTCAGATGAGTCAGGCGTGCGGGCACGCGAACAGGCGCCAGCAGGTGTGCAGGGCAGGCGATGGCAGGGACAGACAGGAAAGTTACCACCTTCGGCGCTGAGGCCGATGAGTGGTTGGAGCAGAAAACAGGAGGTGATGCACAGCTGTTTCGAAGCCAACGCTAACACGGTGCTCGTGAAAGTTTTGCCAGCCACGGACAGCAGTATGCCCGAACCGCAAATCCGTTCGGAACAGCAATCATCGACACCCTACTGTCAGGAAATCCCAATATATGGGATTGACCGTTATATATTGAGATTGCCAGCGCAACAGGTTTATAGTCCGCCCCGCATTCACTCATTAATAACAATCAGGTGAAGCCATGCAGGCGCAATTGATCGCGCTCGATTGGGGGACGACCTCCCTTCGCGCGTATCGACTCGGCGAACACGGCCGGGTACTGGAACAACGTTCGCTCAGCGCGGGCATCATGCAGCTGCCATCGACACCCCGTTCGATTGGCGGGCAGCAGGTTTCCAACGGCTTCGAACTGGCTTTTGACGAAGCCTGCGGCGACTGGCTCGACGCCGAACCAACGCTGCCGGTGATCGCCTGCGGCATGGTCGGCAGCGCCCAGGGCTGGCGCGAAGCGGTCTATCAGCAGACGCCCGCCAGCGTCGCAGCGCTCAGTTCCGCGCTGGTCACGGTGCGCAGCGTGCGCGGCGTCGACGTTCACATCATTCCCGGCATCCTGCAGCGCTCCGAGCTGCCCAACGTGATGCGCGGCGAAGAAACCCAGGTCCTCGGCATTCTCGACTCGTTGCCCGCCAGCGAAGCCGCCAAACCCCTGTTGATCGGCCTGCCCGGCAGCCACTCGAAGTGGGTGAGGGCGGTGAACGGCCGGATCGAGCATTTTGACACCTTCATGACCGGCGAGGTCTACGCGACGCTGTCCAGCCACACCATTCTTGGCCGCACGATGCAGCGCAGCGAGACCTTCGACGCTGAAGCGTTTGACCGAGGCGTGGCGGTGTCGCGGTCGGCCAATGGCGCGGCGGGTCCGCTGTCGACCATCTTCAGTTGCCGTACGCTTGGCTTGACCGGCGTGCTGTCCGGTACCGCACAACCCGATTACCTGTCCGGCCTGTTGGTCGGCCATGAAATCGTCGCGCTGGCGCAACTGCTGCGCCAGACCGACGCGCAATTGCCTGACGTAATCCTGATCGGCAGCGACGCGCTGATCGCCCGCTACCGGCGCGCCCTCGATGCCAACGGTTTCGCCCAAGTGACCCTGGCCGAGCAGGCCACCGAGCGTGGTCTCTGGCAAGTTGCGGTGCAGGCCGGTCTGATTCAATCCTCCTCTTCGGCCGCTGCCCGGCCCCTTCACGTAGAGAACTGACATGCTCAAGCAAGCCCTCGTGCAAAACGGTCTGGTCGCGATTCTGCGCGGCCTGCGCCCTGAAGAAGCGCCGGCCATCGGTGATGTCCTGTACACCGCCGGCTTCCGCGTCATCGAAGTGCCGCTCAATTCCCCGCAGCCGTACGACAGCATCCGCCTTCTGCGTCAGAGCTTGCCCGCCGATTGCCTGATCGGTGCGGGCACGGTGCTGACGCCGGAGCAAGTGCGCCAGGTCAAGGAAGCTGGCGGCCAGGTCATCGTCATGCCCCACAGTGACCCGAAGGTCCTGCGCGCGGCGAAGGCGGAAGGCCTGTTTCTCTCCCCGGGCGTAGCGACACCGACCGAGGCCTTCGCCGCACTGGCCGAAGGCGCCGACGTACTGAAGATGTTCCCTGCCGAGCAAATGGGCCCGGCGGTGGTCAAGGCCTGGCTGGCGGTGTTGCCGGCCGGTACGGCGCTGATTCCGGTGGGCGGCATCACCCCGGACAACATGAAAGTCTTCCTCGACGCTGGCGTGTCCGGTTTCGGCCTGGGTTCGGGGCTGTTCAAGCCGGGCATGAGCGCCGAGGACGTGGCCAAGAGCGCCAAGGCCTATGTCGACGCCTGGCACCAGCACAAGCCTGCCAACAACCAGTGACTGACCCGCTCGTTGCGCCATCGAGGCTGTGTTTTTGAGCAAGTGCGCTAACAGCATGTGTTTTTGAATAAGAGAGACAAGACATGAAAATCACCAAACTCACGACTTACATCGTTCCGCCACGCTGGTGCTTCCTGAAAGTCGAAACCGACCAGGGCGTCACCGGCTGGGGCGAGCCTGTGGTCGAGGGCCGCGCGCACACCGTGGCTGCAGCGGTTGAGGAACTGTCCGACTATTTGATCGGCAAAGACCCGCGCAACATCGAAGACATCTGGACCGTGCTCTATCGCGGCGGCTTCTACCGGGGCGGCGCCATCCATATGAGCGCGCTGGCGGGCATCGATCAGGCGCTGTGGGACATCAAGGGTAAGGCGCTGGGCGTGTCGGTCAGCGACCTGCTCGGCGGCCAGGTGCGCGACAAGATCCGGGTGTATTCGTGGATCGGCGGCGACCGTCCGGCTGACACCGCCCGTGCCGCGAAAGAAGCGGTCGAGCGTGGCTTCACCGCCGTGAAAATGAACGGCACCGAGGAGCTGCAGTTCCTCGACACCTTCGACAAGGTCGATATGGCCCTGGCCAACGTCGCCGCCGTGCGTGATGCCGTGGGCCCGAACGTGGGCATCGGCGTCGACTTCCACGGTCGCGTGCACAAGCCGATGGCTAAAGTGCTGATGAAAGAGCTGGACCCGTACAAGCTGATGTTCATCGAAGAGCCGGTGCTCAGCGAGAACTACGAAGCGCTGAAGGAACTGGCGCCGCTGACCAGCACGCCGATTGCCCTGGGCGAGCGTCTGTTCTCCCGTTGGGATTTCAAGCGCGTCTTGAGCGAAGGTTACGTCGACATCATCCAGCCGGATGCTTCCCACGCTGGCGGTATCACCGAAACCCGCAAGATCGCCAACATGGCCGAAGCCTATGACGTGGCGCTGGCGCTGCATTGCCCGCTGGGTCCGATTGCGCTGGCGGCGTGCCTGCAACTGGACGCCGTTTGCTACAACGCGTTCATTCAGGAGCAGAGCCTGGGCATTCACTACAACGAGAGCAACGACCTGCTCGACTACATCAAGAACCCCGAAGTCTTCGACTACGACAAGGGCATGGTGAAGATCCCGAACGGGCCGGGCCTGGGCATCGAGATCAACGAAGAGTACGTCAAGGAACGCGCCGCCATCGGCCACCGCTGGCGCAACCCGATCTGGCGCCACGCCGACGGCAGCTTTGCCGAGTGGTGATCCGTCTGTGCTGACTTGATCGTTCCCGCGCTCTGCGTGGGAACGATCATTCGCGAGCAAGCTTGCTCCTACAGGGACTGTGCCTGACCCTGATGTCGAGGGCGCTGACCCTCACGTGGGAGTGAGCTTGCTCACGAAGCTTTTCACGGCTCACTGACACCAAAAAAACTCCAGACCTCAGATAACCATAAAAAGAGGCACTTCCCTTGCGCACACAGACTGCTTCCCAAGCGCGGGCGACCACCGCCACGCCGACCCGCAAACGCTTTTTCATCATGGTGCTGCTGTTCATCACCGTGGTGATCAACTACCTCGACCGCAGCAACCTGTCCATCGCCGCGCCCGCACTGACCAGCGAGCTGGGCATCGACCCGGTGCACGTCGGTCTGATCTTCTCCGCGTTCGGCTGGACCTACGCCGCCATGCAGCTGCCCGGTGGCTGGCTGGTGGATCGCGTTCCGCCCCGCATTCTCTACACCATGGCACTGGCGCTGTGGTCCATCGCGACCATTTTTCTCGGCTTCGTTGGCAGCTTCATCGGCCTGTTCATTTTGCGCATGGCCGTCGGCGCGCTGGAGGCCCCGGCCTATCCGATCAACAGCCGCGTCGTCACCGCCTGGTTCCCTGAAAAAGAACGCGCCACCGCCGTCGGCTTTTACACCTCCGGCCAGTTCGTCGGCCTGGCCTTCCTGACCCCTGTGCTCGCGTGGTTGCAGACCCGCTACGGCTGGCACATGGTGTTCGTGGCCACCGGCGGCGTCGGCGTGCTCTGGGCAGCGATCTGGTACATGGTTTACCGCGAGCCCCGCGATTTTAAGGGCATCAATCAGGGCGAGATTGACCTGATCAAGGATGGCGGCGGCCTGGTCGACATGCAGACCGATGCCTCGAAACGCAAAAGCGGTTTCAGCTGGCAGGATCTGGGCATCGTGCTGACCAAGCGCAAGCTGTGGGGCATCTATTTGGGCCAGTTCTGCCTGAACTCGACGCTGTGGTTCTTCCTCACCTGGTTCCCGACCTACCTGGTCAAATACCGCGGCATGGACTTCATCAAGTCCGGCTTGCTGGCGTCGCTGCCGTTCCTCGCGGCCTTCGTCGGCGTGCTCTGCTCGGGATTCTTTTCCGACTGGCTGATTCGTCGCGGTCATACCGTCGGCTTCGCGCGCAAGACGCCGATCATCGCCGGTCTGCTGATTTCCACCTCGATCATCGGCGCCAACTACGTCGACTCGACCCCGCTGGTGATCGCTTTCCTGGCTCTGGCCTTCTTCGGTAATGGCCTGGCGTCGATCACTTGGTCGCTGGTCTCGACCCTCGCCCCGGCGCGGCTGTTGGGACTGACCGGCGGCACGTTCAACCTGATCGGCAACCTGGCGGCAATTGCCACACCGATCGTCATCGGCTTCCTGGCGTCGGGTGATTCCTTTGCGCCGGCGATCACTTACATCGCCGTTCTGGCGCTGCTTGGGGCGTTGTCCTACATCCTGTTGGTGGGCAAGGTGGAACGCATCGAGTTGTCATGACCCTGTCGATACGTAATGAGGGACGTCAATCACGTGCCCGGTGACGGACATTTGCTTGAGAGAGGCATGGAAGCCGTCAAGGCCTGGGTAAGACCGGGCTTGAGGGGTGGTCTAGATCGAAGAGAGCAATCTTTCGCGCAGGTGCTCAGGTGCTCCACCGAATCGGTATTGAACCGTTTGAAGGGTCGAAGTGGACCCTTTAAACGGTTTTTAGTATCAGGCAAGAGCACCTGAGCTGGCGCAGGCTTTCAGGCAGCGCTTGCGGTTAGAACGCCCAATTCAGCGACAGCCCTACGCCGTGGGTTTTATCCCGGGCGCCCAGCAGGCCGTTGTAGTCCAGATCGATCCGCGCATCCCGGTTCAAGACAAGGCTGGCGCGGGCGCCCACGACGGCGGCGTCCCGGTCCATGGACACGCTTTGCACGGCAAAGCTATTCACCCCGCTGGCAAAGGCCAGGTGCTGCTCGGCCGAGGTATCGCTCAGGTTATGCTGCCAGCCCAACGTACCTGAGACGTCCAGTTTCTGGGTATCGGTGAGGTTAAACCGGCTACCGGCACGCGCGCCCAGCGTGGACAGCACCGTGTCGCGGGTGTCGTCATCACCCTTGAGCGCCGTGTCGCCTCCTTTCTCCGTAAAGCTGTCGCTGTCGAAGTGCATATAGGCCAGGTTGGCGAAGGGCTCCAGCGCCAAAGGCTGCAGGTTGAGGCGATAGGCCGCTTCGGTGAACACCTGGGTCGATTGCGCGTCGCGCTTGACCTTCAGGCGGTCGGCCGAAGTACCCAGTTGCACGTCTCGCTTGACGTCAATGCGGTGCCAGCTATGGGATGCACCTGCGGTCAGGCGCAACGGCCCTTCCTCGTGGCCAATGTACGCACCCAGATGGTAGCTATCGGCCGAGGCGCTGGAATGGGTGTCGTCACCCATGCCTAACGAGGTATCGCTGTAACCGACCATGGCGCCCAACCGGGTGTGCTCAGCCACCAGGCCGTCCACACCGGCCAGCAGGCCGCCCAGGGATGAGGTTGAGCTGGCGCTGTCGCTGCTGCCGGCGTTCTTGCCCCAGGCACCCAGGCCTTTCACCCACAGGTTGTTGCCTTCAACGCCCGCCGCAGGCTGGTCGTACAGCCCTTCGACGCGCAGGCGATCACCTACGGCATCGCGTACCTGGCGGCTGTCGTTGATCAGCTGAGTGGCGATGGCCGGATGCACTTCGCCGGACAACTGGGTGTAGGCACGCCGGGCGGTAGCCGCATCAGGGCTCAACAGCAGCTCTTCGTACACCGCGTTACCGGCCCCTAATTGCTCGGCGGCCGCCGCTACGTTGGCCTGGTTAGCGGTTTGCGCGGCGCTGGCGAAGCTGTCCCCGTTGCGCTCCAGGGCCAGGGCAACGCCCGTACCGCTGTAGGCCAGGCTGCCATCCAGGAAAGCGTAGTTATCCAGCACCGACCCAAACTGGCCCTGCACGCCGCCAGCGGCTTGCAGCACGTTGAACGGCCGGCCGATCAGGCTGTTGACCTCGCTCGTGGTGAAGCCGGCGCCGTTTTCCAGCGAGAGGGCCATGGTCGCACCGCTCACCGTAGCCTGTCCGCCGGCGATGATGCGGTCGCTGCCAGCGGGCGACAACTCCACGGCATACACAGCCCCGGGCGCCAGGTTAAGGTCCCCCGCCACGTGTAAGGTACCCACGGAATTGCCCGGCGCCACCGTACCGCCACGGTTGGCGGCAAGGGACGCGACCTGGCCGTTGCCGCCCAGTATGCCGGTGTCGTTGACGGTCACCGCCGAGGCCAGCGAACCGTTGACCGCCAGACGCCCTTCATTGACCAGGGTTGGACCGCTGTAGGTGTTGGCGCCGGTCAGCACCAAGGTACCGATACCCAGCTTGGTCAAGCCGCCATGCCCGGCTATGTCATTGCTCCACAGGTCCCGCCCGCATTGTGGCCCGCTGCAGAGGCGCTGGGTCGGTTTACCGGCATCGACCACCGCGCCGGTACCCGGCACGTTGGCAACGAACTGGCTGTCGCCATAGGCGCCGCTGATACGAAACTCAGCGGGAATATCCGCCTCGGTGACGAACATGCTCGGGCCGTTGACGGCCTTGCCCAGGTTGATCATGCCCCAGCCATAGAGCGCGTCCACGCCAGGCGCGCCGAGGTCGGTGGCGGTGGTTTTTAACACGTCGGCCACCTGTGCGCCGGTCATGTAGGGGAAGCGCTCCATCAGTACTGCCATGCTGCCCGCCACATGGGGCGCGGCCATGGAGGTACCGTTTTTGTTGGCCCAGCCCACGGTCAGGTCTTGCAGGCTGGTGCCGTTAAGCACGGAGCTGTAGATCCGCGTACCTGGCGCCGACACGCAGAAGCTGGCCGTGTAACCGCAGCGAGAAGAAAAGGTGCTCAAGGTGTAAGGCGTGGCGCCGGCGGCCGCGGCGTTCGGGTTTTGCTGCAAGGCAGCAACCGTCAGCCAGTTGGGGGCGATCTCTGGCACGAAATACCCGAGTCCGGCCATGGCGTCCGGGTTGTTCAGGTTGTAGTCGTTGCCGGCGGCGAAAATGGTGACCACGCCGCTGCGCGCTGCATCGATGGCGCCCTGATAAGCGCCCCCTGGGCGAGTGCCGAGGATCTGTCGGATCTGATCGAACTGCAGCTGCGCATCCTGCACGGTGAAGTGCGGAAAGGCCGGGTCGCGACCGCCCTGGTCGAAGCGGTCGGTAATGCCGATGCCCCAGCTGTTATTGATGATGCGCGCGCCACTGCTGACCAATGCGTTCCAGCCAGCCTGGTAAACCGCGCCGTCGTTGCCCAGCACAATCCCGTCTTCCGGGCCTGGGTCGCCGTTGTCGGCGCTGATGATCTGGGCGTTGAAGGCCACGCCGTGCATGGGCCCGCCGTCTCGGTTGCCGCCAGCGATGCCACCTACGTGGGTGCCGTGGTTACCCAGCCGGCCGTTGGAGTCAGGGGTAGGGGCGCCGTCGTAACGGAAGGCGTCGCCGGCCTTTACCGGAATATAGGGGTCGGTGTACTCGCGAATGCCACTGGTAACCAGATTGATCACCTTATCCGGGCTGGCGAATTCCGGGTGCGGTGCGTACACCGGCTGATCGAAAATCCCCAACTTCACGCCCTTGCCGGTGTAACCGGCCGCGTAGGCCTGGTCGGCGTTGATCGCGCCCAGCCCCCATTGGGCCGTGAACTCCGGGCTGCGCCAACTGGCGACATTCCCGGCCTGGCCGGCTTCTACGTAAGGCGCAGCATGGGCTACACCGAGGGTGGCCAGGTAACAGGCGAGGGCGCCGCAAGAAGCGCGATTGGCTTGCCGAATAGCGTGCCGAATGGAGCTGACAGCAACCTGTCTAGTGGTGAATAGCTCTTTCATAGATATAACTGTCCTTAGTTAGCGCACACAAAACCCCGCGCGAATGCCGTCTTGGCATCCGCGTCGTTCTTTTTCCAACAATGGGTAGGTTGAAACATTCAGCCTTATGCAAGCGACGGGCGACGGCCTGGCTCGCCCTGCCGCTCTGCGTTTAGAACTGCCAGTTAAGGCTCAAGCCGATGCCGTGGCTTTTTTCACGGCTGGCCAATTGGCCGTTGTAGTCCAGGCTAACGCTGGCCTCACGGCTCAGCGCCATGCGGGCATGGGCACCCACCAGGGCCGCGTCACGTACCAGGGGCGAACTTTCGATGCCAAAGCTGCTGCCGCCTGCCGCAAAGGCCATGTGCTGCTCTGAATCGGTGTCGCTCAGGTTGTGCTGCCAGCCCAGGCTGCCGGACAGGTCCAGCTTCTGATGATCATTGATTGCGATGGTTTTAAGCGCCCGTACACCCAGCGTGCCGAGCACGGCTTCACGGGTATCGCTGCCGGAGGCAAGTGCTGCGGCATCGCCCTTCTCGCTGAAGCTGTCAGTGCCAAGGTGGACATAGGCCAGGTTAGCGAAGGGCTCAAGCACTGCGGGCTGCAACTGAATACGGTACGCCGCTTCGGTGAATACCTGTGCGGTTTGCGCATCGTGCTTGGTTTTCTCCCGGCCACTGGCGCCGCCGACCTGTACATCGCGGTGGGCATCGATCCGGTGCCAGCTGTAGGCACCGCCGAGGGTCAAGCGCCAGGCGCCGATCTCATGACCCAGGTAGGCGCCCAGATGGTAGCTGTCTACCGATGCACGGGAATGGGTACCCGAGCCCATATTGACCGAGCTGTCACTGTAGCCGCCTACCAGGCCAAGGCGCGTGTCGTCACCTACGTCGCCGTCGACCCCCGCCAGCACGCCGCCAATGGACGAGGTATAGCCAGCCGTATCGCTACGGGAATCCGTTTTGCCCCACGCGCCCAAGGCCTTGAACCAGACATTGTCTTGCGCCGCCGTATGGGCATCGGCGCCGAACACGCTGGCGCCCAGGCGCTCGCCAACCGCATCACGCACATAGCGGCTGTCGTTGATCAATTGGGTGGCGACTGCCGGGTAGATCTCGCCCGACAGCTGCTGGAAACTCTCCCGGGCCGAGGCGGCACTTGGCGCGAGCAGCAGGTTTTCATACACCGCGTTCCCCGCTCCCAATTGTTCGGCGGCCGAGGCCACGGCTGCCTGGTTAGGGGTTTGCGCCACGCTGTCGAAAGCCGCCGTGCGTTCGATATTCAGCGCAACGCCGTTAGCGGCGTAGTCCAGGCGCCCGCCGAGGAAAGCGTAGTGGGAGGTGACCGCAGCGAACTGCCCGTTCACACCATTGGCGGCTTGCAACACGTTGTACTGGCGGCCAAGCAGGGTCTGGCCAGGCGTGGCATTCAAGGCCAGCGGCATTGGGTCCAGGGCCAGGGTCATGTTGGCCCCCGACACCGTGGCACTGCCGGTGGCCACAATGCGGTCACTGGCCGTTGGCGAAAGCTCTACCGCGTAGGTTGAGCCTGGCGCGAAGGTTAAGTCACCGTTCACTCGCAAGGTGCCGATGGAGTTACCCGGCGCCACCTGCCCGCCGCTCAACGCGGTGAGGTTACCGACCTGCCCATTGCCGCCCAAGGTCCCACCCGCATTGACCTGCACGGCGGACGCCAGGGAGCCATTGACCGACAGCACACCACCGTTGACTTGGGTGTCGCCGCGATAGGTATTGTTCCCTTCAAGGATCAATCGGCCCGCGCCGGACTTGATCAGGCTCCCTTTGTACTGGCGCTGAGCCGCGGCCCCAGCACGGGCGGTGCCCACGGCGTAGTCGGTCTGGTCCTGTTGGCTGGCGGTGCTGGCCACGCCGTTCTGCCAGCCTCTGTTGACCAGGGTTTGCCGCCAGGCGGCCTGTTCGGCAGTGTCCTCGGCCTGACGCTGGATCAACGCCTGATCAGAAATATCGTTACTCCAGACATCGGTTCGGCCGGCGCCCAGGGTGGCATCGAAGGTGCCCAGCAACTGGCCTGGCCCGCGCATGGCCCGCTCCAGGTTGACCACGCCCCAGCCCACAGTGCCATTAGGCGCCTGGGTGACCGAACCATCGAGCTGGGTCGCGGTGGTGAGCAGCACCTGCAAGGCCTGCTCGTTGTTCATGTAAGGGTAGCGCTCCATGACCAGTGCCAACGCGCCGGTGGCATGGGGCGCGGCCATGGACGTACCGGACTTGAGCGCATAGCCGCCGCCAGGCACAGTGCTGTTGATCAGCCTACCGGGCGTGGTGATGCACCAATATTTGGCAATGCCACACTGGTTGTAGCGCTGGGCATTGGCGCTATCCAGGCCAGACACCGCCAGCCAGTGGCCTTCCAGGTCCGGCTCGAAATAGGGCAGCGCAGACCGCACACTGGCGTTGGCATAGCCAGTATTGCCAGCACTGAAGACGTTGATCACGCCCTTGCGCGAGACGTTAGCCGCTTCATCCAGCCAGGTGCCCCGGTTGTAATGCTGGGCATAGGCAGCCTGTACGCCTTTCAACGTCGCGTAGGTCACATCCGGCGGCTGGCTACCCCAACTGTTGTTAATCGTCCGCACACCGGCATCGGCCAGCGCGCCATAGGCCGCCTTGAAGTACTGCGGATCCGGGCTCGGGCCAAACAGGAAGCTGTCGCTCTGGTTGGTGTTGGCCACATAGATTTGCGCGTTGTACGCCACGCCATGCATGCCGACGCCATCACGGGCCGCGCCCATGGTCCCGGTCACGTGCGTGCCGTGGGTATCGTTATTGGGGTTGATGGCACCCGTGATGCTAAAGGGCGAACCATCTACATAGGTGCCGTTGGCGGTTATCGCATGGTAGCGGGATGGGCTGGCTTCGGGATGAGAGGGGTCGAAACCTGAGTCCATCGCGCCGATTTTTACGCCGGCGCCGGTGATACCGGCGGCATAAGCCTGGTCCGCCTGGATACGGCCCAATCCCCAGTCGCTCTTGAATTCTTCCGAGCGCCAACTGGCCGCGTCGCCTAACTTCCCCTGTTCTGCATAGTCGGCATAAGCCGAGCAGCCAAAGGTAAAAGACAACGCGCAAAGTGCGGTAGTGGTTGCGGGTTTAACGGAATAACGGACAGCATTGGACGGCTTGAACCTTCGCATCCCTGCACACCTTTTTTATTTGTTAGCTCCCTAGTGAGCGCCGTAAGAAAATAGTCCGCTGCGCAGGGGATGGCAACTTATTTGTTTCAAATTTGATACAAAGCCAACAGTAACTAAGCAGGCAGGTAATAAGGCACAAGGCGCTGTGATGAGGCATCTAGACGGAGCAGGCACAATTACGGTGCAATCCGGGATGGTGGCATTTTAGTTTCATTGTAGAGAAAGTAACGCATCTTTAGTAGGTTCAGCGCAGGGGCTTGGCGACCTCCGCAGTCGCATGTCTACGCGGGATGATTAATACAAAGGTATTCAAGTAATAGATGGCGGGAACTTGAGCTGAGCCACTACTTAGCCATGACGCAAGGGAGACTTGTGGCTCAAGGTACTTCGGGCTTACCCCGCGCCACCTCTGTATCTACAGAAATGGTCTTTAAGTGCAAGAGTGGCAAAGATTCCCCTGGCGCAATGATCACGTTCGCGCAATTTAACGGAGTGCTGGTCAAGGCGAATGATACTTCGTATGCAACCAGCGAACACACCGCAAGCGAATGGCAAATACACCCTGGATTATCGGGGAGCGCCCCATTGTCTTGCTGACAGAGCAATCACAGGACACGCCACAATGTTTAACGAGTTGTGGCGTGCAAGGTCAGCCATCGATGATCCATCACCTGTTCCAAGTCATCAGTCCTGCCCCCGCTTGTGGTTGGGAACCTGGATACTTACTCGCCGCCTGCTGTCTCTTTCAGTTTTTGTAGATCGAGAATTGTGATAGCGCTGTATCGAACAATCAATAAGCCTTGCGCCTCCCAAATTTTCAGCTGGCGGTTGATGCTCTGACGAGAAACACCAAGCTGTTGCGCAATTTTTTCCTGGCTTACTTTCAGGCAGTGGCCGCCGTCGACATCTGAACGTTTGATCAATGAAGCGAGTCGGCTAGCCAACCTCACGGGCAGAGGATCGAGGAAAGCGCTTCCGGCCCAATCGAGCGCCATTCGAAATCTGCCACAGACCAGGCGAGTTATGGCCAGTAGAACATCTGGTCGAGCCTGGATAATCTGCCAGAACGCGCTTGCAGGAAGAACGGCAATAGTCGCCTGGGAGGCAGCGCGGACGTCATACGCTCGCGGCAAGCCATCTAGAAGTGGTACTTCGCCAAACCAATCTCCAGACACCAATTGAGTAAGAAAGAGTTGGCGTCCACTAGCGCCCTGGCTATGGACGCCCAACGTGCCATGAAGCACGCGAAACATTCCCAATGGCTCAGAGCCCTGAGGGAACACTGCCTCAGATTTCACCAACGTCCTGACCCGCGAGGCCTTGAGCAAAATTGCGTCCACCTCCGGGGGTAGGTGGAAGGATGGAGATGTGACTTGGCCAGATAATTCCGACATTGCTAAAACCCGACAATCTTGTTTTGAAGGCTCGGATAGTATCGGAAGCATCTAGCCTGTAGAGGACAGGCATACCAGAATCAGGAACACAGAATGTACGTAGGTCACTTCGCGATCGGCCTCGCAATCAAGGCCCGCTATCCCAAGATCCCTGCGATGCCCATCCTGATGGGCGTTGGCTTCCTGGATCTGCTGGATGGCATCTTCATCATCCTCGGCTTTAACACTGTCACCCCCAATTTAAAAAGCGGGCCTTACCTGTTCTTTGATTTGACCTTTATCGATTGGGATCACTCGCTGCTTGCCGCTGTAGTCTGGTCCGTAGTGTGGGGGCTGCTTTTCGTAAAGCATCGATCCGTAGCAATCGTGGCAGCAGCGGCAGCTTTCTCTCACTTCATCGCTGATTGGCCTATGCATAACAGCGATCTGGCACTGTATCCCCATTCGGTTGAGCATTACGGTTATGGCCTGTGGGGAAGACTGGGAACTGTTGCCTGGATTCTTGAAGGGGCTTTCTCTGCCGTGCTGGCGGGCTATGCATGGCAACAAAGCGCGCGACGCGGTGTGAGCTTGACGTGGCCTTGCGCAGTGCTGGTTGTCTTGTTCTTGCAGCTATCCCCAGTCGCTTCGCCTATGAGGCTTGTTGCGACTCTCGACGAACCTCTCTCGCACATACTTCACGGGGTTTTGGTCTCGTTAGGCTTCCTGGTTCCAGGGCTGTTGCTGTCATGGCTCCTGGATAGAAGTGAGCGATTGCACGAGTGAACATCAACAATCCCGTCAGACGTAAGCATGCAGCATCTGCCTTGAATGATTAAACCGGCCGTCATCTATGGGCCAGCAGCTCTCGCGTCTAGCAAAACAGCCTGTTCAGTAATCCTTCAATGGGGGTTCTTTCGTATCCAGACCGTAATTCTTCGAGCTTCAGAACCCTACGCTCTCCGTCAAGCAGGCTGAGCCCGTGGAGCTCATTCAAGAGCTTCTGAGACGCTTCGACCTGAGGCTGCAGTGCAAGCCAGGCAGTATTCGCCCGAGCCGCCAAATCTTCAGCCTTACGACTCAGGCGTTGGGATTCGATGAGCGTGCTCGCACTCAACATGCTGTTGAGTTCTGCCTGCGTGCGCTCTAGATCGTTAAGCAACTCCGTGAAAACTTCAGCTTGGTCAAGCGCCACGGAAAGACCGTCGACATAGAGGGTGTCGTCCTGGACGCAGTAAATCCCCAGAGGGCCGTCACCGCCTCCGGTGCAATCCAGCGCGAGCACGTTCCCGAGGCGTAACGGCTCTGGAATCCACGTGTGACCCGTGCAAACACGCCAAACGCCTGCGACGCCTTGACGGTAATGCTTTTTGATCCGCTCTCGCCCCCAGAGGGCTATTTCTTCGACTTGCGCGTTGTCGATATCGTTGACGAACCTCTGCCAGGACAAGCCTCTCGGTACATCCCCATGTACAACGCCCACGACCCCACGGGGTGATTCGATCTCGATGAGGGTAGGGAGGGTCTCAAGCTTGACGATGATCATCTCTTTCGACTCATCGGCGACGGTTGCCCACCAACCAGCCCCATGAGAGACATAACGAGCGTCCGGGTTTTCACGGTAAGCCCGAATCAGCATCTGTTCATGGTTACCCATTACGGTGAAAAACCACGGCTCGCCCAAAAGCTTGAGCCCGTCGAGCACGCCCGGGCCGCGATCAATGAGGTCGCCGACGCCGATGACTCGGTCAGTCTGGCTGTCAAAGCCGAGTTTGCGCAGGCCTTTGTACAAGTCGGTGGTTTTGAAGTAAATGTCACCAACGACAAAGTCACGGCCATGGTGATTTTGCGAAAGTCTCAGAACTTTTTGCCTCATGCCTGCGGAATCCTTGGTCATCGAAACGGCTTAATTATCTGCCCTCAGACGCGTGCTACCAAGGTGAATCTTGGGGAGAATGCGGTGGTCTTCGAGCGTGCGTACGGCGCGTTGTCCTACATCCTGTTGGTGGGCAAGGTCGAGCGCATCGAGTGGGTATGACCCTGCGCCGACGCCGAGCAAATTCTGCACAGCGCTGGCAGGCTTCAAGGCTGGCGACGATAATGGCGCCGGTTTTCTGATTCGATAAGGCGCGCCATGCAAGATGCATCCGACACCGCCGTCACTGGCAAAGACCCTGCACCCACCGGTACGCAAACGCTGATTCGCGGCCTGGGCGTGATTCAGGCGGTCGCCAGCGGCGCTCGCGACCTCAAGGAAATCGCCCGGTTGATCGGCACCACCCGCAGCACCACCCACCGGCTCGCCAGTTGTCTGGTGGAGGAGCGCTACCTGCGGGTGTTGCCGCAGGTGGGGTATGTGCTCGGGCCGAGATTGATCGAGCTGGGATTCCAGGCCCAGGAAGAAGTGCCGCTGCTGGTGCTCGCCAGACCCTTTCTTGACGAACTGTCGGCGCTCACCGGCGACACCGTGCACCTGGCCATGCGCGACGGTGACGAGGTCTTGTACCTGCATAAAAATCCCGGGCGCAATGGCCCGGAAATGCGTTCGCGGGTGGGCCATCGCATGCCGCTGGCCCGCACCGGCATCGGCAAGGCGTTGCTGCTGGACAGCCCGGAAAGCGAATGGCAGCGGCTGTACGAAATCAGCGTGCCGACCACCGGCAAAAACCCGCTGTGGCCGGCCCATGAAGAACAGACCTGGGAGCAGGTGCAGGCGCGCATGCACGAGTACGTGCGGGGCGGTTATGCATTCGATCTGGAAGACAACGAGCCGTCCATTCGCTGCGTGGCCGCGCCGGTGCGCGACGCCAGCAAACAGATCGTCGCTGGCATCAGCATCGCCAGCACCGTGCCGTACATGCCGCTGGAAAAAATGGCCGACCTGGTGCCGGTGATCAAGGACGCGGCGGCACGGCTGTCGGCGGAGTTGGGCGGCTAGCGTGTCGCTGCGCGGAGCAGGAGGGTAGGGGCGAAACGTTGAAGCCAAGGGCGGCCATCACACGCTGTTGAGAGCCCGGAAAGCGCCTGCAGGTGACGAGATCGAGAAATGGCTTTGTGATTGACCCAACCATAACCCCGACCCGCGGTCCTAATTGTTCAGAGGCCAGCGGCCGTCCGGCCAAGGCACGCGTGATTCGGGAAGGAGGGATGTTATGGCGAGTAGAAAAAAAATACAGCTCACACCGCTGCTGCTGCTTCAGGAACTCACCACCCTTTTGCTGGAGCATTTTGAGCAGGCCTGCGGACAAGCCCTCGCTGACGCTGAAAAGAAGCTTTCCAGGTTCGAAAAGAAGCGCAGCAAGGTGGAAAAAAAGCGTGGCAAGCAGCGGGACCGTCTCGACTCCACGCCTACCGCAAAACGCAAAAAGCAGATGAAGCTGCGGGCCACTCTCTCAATGCTTGACGCAGCCTCGGTTGAGTTGCAACTTCAGATCGATGAGACCCGGCAATACATCAGCCACTTGAAGCACGATATCCACGTAAGTCTCACGTTGGTGCAGGGCGTGGGCAAGGTACGTGAAGCCGCCGGTGAAATGCTGCGCCAGCGCGAAGGCGGAGGCAGCTCGCCAGCCGCACAAACGGAAGTGGCCGCCAAGTCTGCTGTGAAGCCTTCGACCGCGACCCTGCGCGCTGCGAAGCAGGCAACAGCATTGAAAGCGATTGCTAATGCGGTGGTCGCCAAGCCCACGGTGACGGTGGTCAAGGGACGAAAGCATGCACCCAGCGAGGTTGCGCCATTGGCCCACGGGGTCGCCGAGGCCAGCGCTACGCCCGAGCCGGATGAGGCGCCCCATGCTGAATCCGCGCTCCAGCCGGAGTGGCTCGAGCGCTCGCTGTAGTGGTGTCGCCGTTCGCCCCGCATTGCGCGGGGC